>JAZUCP010000202.1:0-12175 GCA_045639165.1 Acetatifactor sp.
TTCACGTTATTTTCCAGGAATGCAATCAACCCTCTGGGAGTCGCCAATACTGTGTTATTTAATGTATGCACATAGTAAGTACCATTTTCGCCTTTGGTGCGGATGCCCAGACGTCTTGCCTGCGCGTCACCCAAAGTGGAACAGGAACCAACCTCAAAATACTTCTGCTGTCTGGGGCTCCATGCCTCCACGTCACAGGATTTTACTTTCAAATCTGCCAAGTCACCACTACAGCATTCCAAAGTACGAACAGGAATATCCAGGCTACGGAAGAATTCTACGGTATAGGCCCACATCTTATTGTACCACTCCATAGAATCTTCAGGTTTGCATAATACTACCATTTCCTGCTTCTCGAACTGGTGCACGCGGTAAACACCTCTTTCTTCGATACCATGGGAACCTACTTCCTTTCTAAAACAAGGAGAGTAGGAAGTCATGCTGATGGGGAGATTTTTCTCTTCCACAATCTGTCCCTGGAACTTTCCAATCATGGAATGCTCGCTGGTACCGATTAAATACAAGTCTTCACCTTCAATTTTATACATCATAGCTTCCATTTCAGCGAAGCTCATAACGCCGGTTACCACATTGCTTCTGATCATGAAAGGAGGAATACAGTAAGTGAAGCCCTTCTCTATCATGAAATCTCTTGCATAACTGATCATTGCAGAGTGAATTCTTGCAGCATCGCCCATGAGATAATAGAATCCGTTACCACTGGTGCGTCCTGCCGCATCCTTGTCCAATCCGCTGATACTGTTCAAAATGTCTGCGTGATAGGGCACCTCAAAAGAAGGAACTACCGGTTCGCCATACTTCTGAATTTCCACATTCTCATTGTCGTCCTTACCGATGGGAACGGAAGGGTCGATGATATTGGGAATGGTCATCATAATTTTTTTGATTTTTTCCTGAAGCTCGGGCTCGATTGCCTCCAGCTCAGCCAATCTCTTAGCATTTGCGGCAACTTCTGCCTTCTTTGCTTCCGCCTCTTCGCGCTTGCCCTGCGCCATCAGGCCACCGATTTCTTTGGAAATCTTATTTTTTGCCGCACGGAGGTCGTCGCCTTCCTGTTTTACGGCTCTCACCTGGGCATCCAGCTCTATTACCTCGTCAACCAAGGGTAATTTGGCATCCTGGAATTTCTTTTTGATGTTTTCCTTTACCACTTCAGGATTTTCTCTTAAAAATTTGATATCTATCATGATTTATTCCTCCTGTTGTCGAACATATGTTTGTCTTTATTTATTGCTATTCATGGCCATTGCCATAGCTTCGGATTCTTCCTTACTCAAATCCAGTTTACATTTGCCGTTCCACACTTCCTTTGCGTAGGAATAGCAGCCCTCCGTACTGTGTACAGAGTTTATAATATAACCGCAATTGTTCTCGTCCAGCATTACCAGACAAAAGCTCAACTGTCCTCCCATCTGCTGAAAGGCGTCATATTTTACCAAACCTAATTTTTGATAGGTACTCTGCAGCCTTCTTCGCTGCTCTTTCAGTTCCTTCCTGTTTTTTTCGGTTGCTTCCTGTAAAAGAGCGATATCCTCTATTGCTCTGACCACTGCTTCTTCCAGATTCTGACCGCTTCTACCGGTCATAAATCTTTTCAGGCGGTGCTTCATTCTGGAAGTATTTGACAATTGCACGATCAACAACACAATTGTAATTATCAATAAAACTGCCAGCACCAACATGCCAAGCATAATCATGTCCGTACTTACATTAAATAGTGTTTCCATTTTCTTTTCCTTCCCTTTAGTTTCTTATAGAATCAAAGATTCTATCCAGATCTTCGTGATTATAGAATTCTATTTCTATCTTTCCGGATCCGTCGCCCTTGGGTTTGATGGAAACCTTGGTGCTGAGCTTTTGCTTCATTTTCTCTTCTAAGTCCTGATAGATTGCCGTCAAAGTAGTGTTGGTATCAGGCTTTTTGGGCTTTCCGGGCTTATTTAAGTTCTTTACAAGCTTTTCTACTTCACGGACGCTCATCTTTTCATCGAACACTTTTTGTGCGATGGTGTACTGCTCGTCCTTATCCTCAATTGCCAACAGGGCGCGGGCATGACCGGTGGAAATCTTATCGTCAATCACCATCTCCTGCACTGCGTCACACAATTTCAATAATCTGACGGAGTTTGTAATAGCGGTACGGCTCTTCGAAACTCTTTCCGCCACTTCATCTTGTTTCATGTGAAACTCTGTCAAGAGGCGTTTGTATGCCTGGGCTTCTTCGATAGGATTCAAATCTTCACGCTGAATGTTCTCAATCAAAGAGATTTCTGCGATTTCCTGCTCTGTATAATCCCTGATGATAACAGGAACTTCTTTTAATCCGGCTAATTTTGCGGCTCTCCATCGACGCTCACCGGCAATGATTTCATAATGGTCGCCACGATCCTGCACCAAAATCGGTTGAAGTAAACCAAATTGGCGGATGGAATCTGCCAGTTCCTGCAAAGCATCCTCATCGAAATTCTTTCGGGGCTGCTTTCTGTTGGGTTCAACCTTAGTGATTTTTACTACGGACTCTGGCTTTTTTGCTTCTTCCGGCGCTGTTTCTACGGTTTTCTTCGCTGCATCTGTCTTCGGTTTGGTCTCGCCAACCATGTTTGGAATCAGCGAATCCAATCCTTTTCCTAATCCTCTTCCTGCTTTTGTAGCCATATCAATCCTCTTTTCTACTGATTGTTCTCAATAATTTCCTGTGCCAAACTCCTATATGCCTCTGCTCCGGCCGATTTTGCATCGTATAGATTGATGGGCAATCCAAAGCTGGGAGCTTCTGCAAGACGAATGTTTCTGGGAATCACCGTCTTGTAAACCTTTTGGTTTAGGTTTTGTTTTACATTTTCTACTACCTGCATAGAGAGATTTGTTCTTGCATCATACATGGTAAATACAACACCTTCCATATATAAATCCGGATTTAATCTCTGTTTTACCAGGTTTATGGTATGTATCAACTGGCTCAATCCCTCCAAAGCGTAATATTCACACTGGATGGGCACTAACACACTGTCCGCTGTTGTCATAGAATTAATGGTCAACATATTCAGAGAAGGAGGACAGTCGATGATAATGTAATCATAATCTTCCTTAATATAATCCACTTCGTCTTTTAGAATATATTCTTTTTTCTCAACACCGATCAATTCTATCTCTGCGGCTGCCAGATTTACATTTGCCGGGATAACATCCACACGCTCCATTGCACTTTCGCACACGCAATCACTAATAGAACATTCTCCCAATATTAATTCGTATATCGTGTTTTCTAAATCATTTTTATCAATTCCCAATCCGCTGGTTGTATTTCCCTGCGGGTCGGTATCAATCACTAACACCTTTTTCCCTAATTCCGCTAAAGATGCCGCCAGATTTATGGATGTTGTTGTCTTGCCAACCCCACCTTTTTGATTTGCAACTGCAATTGTTTTTCCCATAAAACCACCTTCCTTTATGTAGCCTTTACATTATAGCATTATTCTTCTCGGATAGCCATAACATTTTATAGTAAAAATACTTTTTTCTGAGACACTATATATAGTCTAAGATTTTTCTTAAATATTCTGTTTTAGAATGTTTCACATAAAAATATCCATATGTTTCACGGAAAATCTCACAATATCTTGCGCAAAATTGTTTCACGTGAAACATTATCTTGTGTTGCTTATGAGAGTGACAAGGAATGTTTCACGTGAAACATTCCTTGCTATGATTTATACCCATACACAATATATAGGGTGATGTAATTCTCTAATTGTTATTGGGTTAGTAAAATTGGAATCTATCGATCTGAACACTCTCCTTTTTCAGCTAATTTATTTACCAAATAATCGGGCATCAGGCGACGGAAAAGTGAAATGGTAATAGGATTACAAGTCAACAAAAGAATTAAGCATGTGACAAAAAGTATCCCCGCACAAGTTTCCAATAAGTGTGGCTTTTTATAACCGATGTATTTTACAATAAAACCATGTAGCAAAAAAACAAAAATCGTATTTTGCCCCAATGTGGTAATTAAAGGGATGCGGACATTTATGAAGGGACGAAGTATGAAACATAAAACAAAAATCCACATCATCGCCATGAGAGCGAGAAAAAGACGTATTCCTGCGTGGTAGTGAAGTGCAGCGTATGGATATGAGCCATAGAGCATTTCATTAGATATTGAAGAACAACACAAAACAACAATACACACACCGAGACCGCCAACAATTATTCCTTTGATTGATGGCGGAATGAACCTAAGCTTGGTCCTACGGGCATAGAAGCCCAATAAAAACCAAGGCTGGAATACAAATATCCTGGAAAGTGACATACCATACCCTACCGTGGCATCGTATCCAATAACTAATGATATAAGTAAAGTAAAAACCCACAAAACTATCCGTTTCTTTGTGGACTCCACGTCATAAATTGGTAACAGTAAGTAGTATATTAATAGTGCCAACAGAAACCAAAGCAGCCAGTAAGGAGTAGTATACTGCAGTAAAACATCTGCACCATACAGCCAGCGTTGAAAAAATATATACGCCGTTTGAAACATTAAATAAGGGAAAAAGAGACCAAACAATAGCTTTTTTTTATTATACCTTGCGAACCAACCACAGATAAATAGAAATGTCGGCATGTGGAAAGAGTAAATCACCCTATAAAGGTCGCCACCAAAGGGAAAAGGATTGCGAACTTCCAAAAGGTGTGCAAACACCACACAAGTTATAAGCACCGCGCGAATGTTATCAAAACTGTAATCTCTTATTTCTTTCTCATGTACAAATTGCATGGCTAAGTCTCCTCATCATATTCTTGTTTATATAACAAGCTTTTTGTACATTTGGCAAGCAATCTTTAGACAAAGGTTCATATTAATATGCCCAGTTTATAAACTTATCGTTATTTCGTTAGTATCCAATCTTTATATCGGTTCTTTTGAGGGCAACCCTGCTTTTCTCGGGTATTTTCCGGGTGTAGGCTTTTCCTTTTTGATTACCACCAAATTCCGATAGATGTCCGTATCGGGTAGCTCAAATGCTACTTGTTTTTCAACTTTACCACCAAGTATCTGAAGCGCACGAGAGGCGTCTGTGATTTCTTGTGTTAATTTTTCTGATTTGTAGGGAATGAAGTATCCGCCTACCTTTACATAGGGCAGGCAATATTCCGAGAGTGTAGAAAGATTCGCCACAGCCCGTGAAACACAGAGATCAAATTTTTCCCGCAGTTTCCCCGGCTTCGCGTAATCTTCCGCGCGGCCATGGATGGTTTCCACACCGGTTAGTCCCAGGTCTTCAATAACAGCATTCAGAAATGCAATTCTTTTGTTGAGCGAATCTAACAAGGTGACTTGTAACTCCGGAAATGCTATTTTCAATGCCAGTCCGGGAAATCCCGCGCCTGTTCCCACATCAATAACGGACAGCGGTCTCGAAACATCGAATGCCTTTATCAAGGACGCACTGTCTACGAAGTGTTTTTTCATCACCTCATCATATTCTGTGATTGCCGTCAGGTTCATCACTTGGTTCCACTCCACCAAGAGTTCATAATAACGAAGGAACTGTTCGACTTGGCTTTCTGTTAGTGTGACGCCAAAAGCCTGCATATCTTTTTCAAAAGTTTCTGTATTGTACTTGTTCACAGGAAAACTCCTTTTGATTAATGTTCTAAATACACCAGCAACACGGAAATATCTGCCGGAGAAACACCGGAAATACGGGACGCTTGTCCAATAGATGCCGGACGGAAGCTTTTTAGTTTTTGTCTTGCTTCTAACCGCAAGGAAGGCACCAAATCATAGTCAATGTTTTCCGGAATTTTTCTTTCTTCCATCTTCTTATACTGTTCGACTTGCTTGCGCTGTCTGACGATATAACCTTCATACTTGACTTCGATTTCCACCTGCTCTATTACCTCTTCGGGCAAACTGGGTTTGCCGCAAAGTTCCATAGAGAAAGCTTCCCGGTCTTTGTCAATCTCTTTTAGGCACAGGTAGGAAAGTTCCGGTCTGCAAATAAGTTCCGCCATGGAAGCCGCCGTTTTTAGGGTGGCGCTATCATGCGCAATTAAAAATTCCTGAATTTCCTTGTTTGCACCCACATTTGTGGACTTTAATCTGGTAATTTCTGCCTGTATCAGACGTTGCTTTTCCAGAAGCGCCTGGTACTGCTCCTCCGATATCAATCCCACCTCGTATCCTTTTTTTCGCAGTCGGATATCCGCATTGTCCTGACGGAGAAGCAATCGGTATTCTGCACGAGAGGTCATCATACGATAGGGTTCTCTATTTTCCTTTGTCACCAAATCATCAATCAATACACCAATGTAGCTTTCCGAACGGTCCAAAATCAACGGCTCCCTGCCATAAATAGACATGGCCGCATTGATACCTGCCACAAGACCCTGACAGGCCGCTTCCTCATATCCACTACTTCCATTGAACTGTCCGGCACTGAAAAGGCCCTTAATATCAATAAATTCCAATGACGCATCCAGCTGGCGTGCATTGATACAATCGTATTCAATCGCATAGGCATTGCGTACAATTTTACAATTTTCCAAACCGGATACTGTCCGATACATGCGCACTTGTACATCTTCCGGCAGGGAGGAAGACATACCGCTTACATACATTTCGTTGGTATGCAATCCTTCCGGCTCCAAGAATACCTGATGTCGTTCTTTGTCGGAAAATTTTACCACCTTATCTTCAATGGAGGGACAGTATCTGGGTCCGGTTCCCTCAATAATACCTGCATAAATAGGAGATCTGTCCAGGTTGGCACGAATAATGTCGTGGGTCTCTTCATTGGTATAGGTCAACCAACAGGAAACTTGCTCTTTCTGAATGGAGGCAGGATCCGTGGAATAGGAAAAGGGAACTATTTTTTCATCTCCGAACTGTTCTTCCATCTTAGAGAAATCAATACTTCTCTTATCCATTCTGGCGGGTGTTCCGGTCTTAAAACGGTTCATCTCTACGCCTAGTTCTTTCAGAGAATCTGTCAAATAGGTGGCTGCCTGCAATCCGTTAGGGCCCGTATAAGTGATGGCCTCACCGCAGAGGCATCTCGCCCGCAAATAGGTTCCGGTGCACAGGATTACGGCTTTACATTCATACACTGTTCCTGTATAAATCTTAACGCCTGTAATTTTCTTCTTATTGTTCGGCATCTCTTCCCAAAGAAGATCGCAAACCTCCGCCTGCTTAATGGTTAAATGTTCCTGATTCTCCAAAACCTTTCGCATCTCTCTGGTATAATCTGCCTTGTCCGCTTGAGCGCGGAGAGAATGTACCGCAGGGCCTTTGGAAACATTCAGCATCTTGGACTGAATAAAGGTTTTATCTATGTTTTTGCCCATTTCACCGCCAAGGGCATCCAGTTCTCTCACCAAATGTCCCTTGCTGGTGCCACCAATATTCGGATTACAGGGCATAAGGGCGATACTGTCTACGCTGACAGTAAAAATCACCGTCTCCAACCCAAGTCTGGCACAAGCCAGGGCAGCCTCACATCCGGCATGTCCGGCACCTACCACACATACATCTACTATTTCTCGAATCTCTGACATATTTCCATGCCTTTCTAATCGTAATTATTTTCCCATACAAAATTTGGAAAAAATCTCCTGTACCAAATCGTCATCCACTTCTTCACCGATAATATGACCCAGTGAGGCATAAGCACTCATTAAATCAATGGAATAAAAATCCTCCGGCATGTCATTCTCCACGGATGTTTTCACCATAGTCATACTTTCCAGTGCTTCCATCAGTGCCTGTTTATGACGTAAACTGGTAATCACTACTTCATGATTCATATTGATTTGTCCCTGGAAGAACATTTCTTTGATGGTATCTTCCAAGGCTTCCATTCCCACATTCTCTGTGATGGAAGTACGAATCACCTTTGTCTGCAGACAATCTTCCGCTTTCAAAAGTGCTTCCAAGTCATTTTCCAGAACTCTCATCGCCAAATCTGTTTTATTCAATAAAACAATGGCTTTTTTATCTTTGATTAACGAGATAATCTCCCGATCACTTTCATCCAATTCCACAGAGGCATCTACCACATATAGGATCAAATCCGCGTTACCGGCAAATTGTTTTGCCTTCTCTACGCCGATTTTCTCCACCACATCTTCCGTGGTACGAATGCCTGCCGTATCAATAATATTCAAACCAATACCGTGCAGTCGTATGGTTTCCTCCAGCACATCTCTGGTAGTTCCGGCAATATCCGTTACAATTGCACGTTCCTCGCCCAAAAGAGCATTCAAAAGAGAAGATTTTCCTGCATTGGGTTTTCCCACAATGACTGTAGAAATTCCCTCTTTCATCAACTTTCCGTTATCAGCTGTAGCAATCAATTTCCGCAGACAACCAATGACTTCATCTACCTTTTTAGACAATTTCTCATTGTACCCATCTAAACTGATATGTTCCGGGTCGTCCAATGCAGCTTCAATAAATGCCAGTTCATACAAAATATCACTTCTTAACTTCTTAACCTGTTCAGAGAGCATGCCTTTTAACTGGTTAACTGCCGATTTATGGGCAAATTCGTTTTGAGAGTGAATCAAGTCGATTACCGCTTCCGCTTTTGCCAAATCCATTCTTCCATTCAAAAAGGCTCTCTTAGAAAACTCTCCCGGTTCCGCCAGTCGTGCGCCATTTCGAATAGCACTTTCTAATACTTTCTGCATTACTAACAATCCGCCATGACAGTGAATTTCTACTGTATCTTCTCCGGTAAAACTTCTGGGGGCTTTCATTACCACCGCCATCACTTCATCTATAATGCAATCCTTCCATGAAGATGGTTCTTCTGCATCTCCATCCACAACAAAACCATATTGCAACAAATGGCTGGGTAACTTGTCCAACGCCTTCTTTCCGGAGGGCATACGAAATAAGCGGTCCCCAACCAAAACTGCTTCAGGGCCACTGATTCTGATGATTCCGATGCCGGAATCCGTCATGCCGGTTGCAATTGCTGCAATTGTGTCTTTCTTAAACATGCTGTGTTCCTCAAAAAAAGGCTGTTACAATTATTATAATTGCAACAGCCCTTCATTAAAAGTTATTTCTGCAAAGTTACAACAACTCTTCTGAAAGGCTCCTCGCCCTCACTGTGAGTGGTAACATATTTATCACCCTGCAAAGCCGAATGAATAATTCTTCTTTCATAGGGATTCATGGGTTCCAAAGTAACCGCTCTTTTTGTTCTCTTTACTTTGTAAGCAATATTCTTTGCCAGGTTTTCCAAGGTATCTTTACGTCTCTGTCTGTAATTCTCTGTGTCAACCTTTACACGAATGTAATCAGATACACCCTTATTTACAACCAGGGATACCAGATACTGAAGAGAATCCAAGGTCTGACCTCTCTTACCAATCAGAACGCCCATATCTTCGCCTTCTAAGTTCACATCCATGGTCTTTTCTTCTTCATCGTAAGATACAGTTACAACAACTTCCATTTCCATTGCTGCAAATACTTCTTTTAAGAATTCTTTTGCAACTTCTGTCACGTCACCTTTTTCTTTCTTTACGGAAGCTTTGATGATAACGGGTTTTGCACCCAAGCCCAGAAATCCGGAAGAACCTTCGTCAATCACTTCGTACTCTAATCTATCGCTGGTGATACCTAATTTTTGGCAGGCATCTGTAATCGCTTCTTCAATTGATTTTGCTGATACTTCTATAAATTCCATACATTTCTCCTTTTTTATTTCTGATTATTTTTTTCATTATAATCTCTAACCATATTTGCTTTTGCCATCATACTGCCGGGTTTTGCCTGGCTGACAGGTCTGGATGCTTCTTCTGAAGTGGTTTTGTCATTAGAATAAGCAGGTGCTGTACTCTGAATGTTCTTTGTCTTCATGTTAGCATAAGCATTCATCATTTCCTGGCGCTCTTTCATTTTTTTAAGTTTTTTAGCGCTCTTTACACTGTTTTTCTTGACTAATTCATCAAAATCCATCTTGTCGATTTGTCTATTGATGAATACCTGCTGGATACTTCTGATGACACTACCTGCCACCCAGTAAAGACCCATACCTGCAGGCAATGTGAAACAGAACCATGCAGACATCAAAGGCATAATCTTGTTCATGGTCTTCATGGAATTTGCCATGGAGTTTGCCTGGTCATTGCCACTCTGCTGCTGTTGAGGCATCAATTTCACGCTAATCCATTGTGTCACTGCGGAAAGTACGGGAATTAAAACCGCACCGATAACAATTCCCCATGTGCCGGCTGCAATACCTGCTTTAATTAAAGCCATGGGAGAATCGCCTATGTTTAATCCAAGGAAATTGTTGTAGGTGTTGATCAAACCGTCACTACCTAAAATCAACTTATCTCCAAAGGTCAGACCATTTAGCTGATAATGGTCTGCAACGGTAGCCAAATCTGTAGAAGACAATCTGTTCAACACATCTATGATACCGTTGGAAAGATTCTCTCCATTCATGTTTTTGCCGTACATTGCAACAGTATTGGCAATAGATTCAATACTTTCTCCTGCAGCGTTTACAGGGTTTGTTAAGAATTCGCCCTTGTCCACACTGATGATTTTTTCTGCCAATACCCTGAATGTATCACCAATCTTGCTTACATATGCAGGAATTGCATAAATTACACGATACAGGGCAAAAAGGATGGGCATCTGAATCAACAACTGCACGCAGCTACCACTGGGAGAAACACCATACTTAGCATAAACTGCCTGGATTTCTTGATTCTGTGCCATCATGGAATCATTGTCTTTTTTATTCTTATACTTTGCCTGAATTGCCTGCAGTTCAGGATTCATTTTTGCAGACAATTTAGAGAATTTTTGCTGCTTCACGGTAAGCGGCAACATAAGTACATTGACAACGATGGTAAAAAGAATAATTGCCAGACCTACATTGGGAATTCCAATTAGGTCTATCACATAGAAAATACCGTTCATAATAAGTCCTAATAACTTTGCAATAGGACCTAAAAATCCTCCGGTTTGTGTCATTAAAATGAAATTCATTTATCCTCCATTCTGTGTATCAGGGTACCGGATCATAACCGCCTTTGGAAAAGGGATTACATCGAAGTATTCTCCATATAGCCAGAAGACCCCCTTTGAATGCTCCGTATTTTTCAATTGCTTCTATTCCATACTGGGAACAACTGGGTATATAAGGGCATTTGGTTCTCTTCATAGGAGAAATATATTTTTGATACCATCTGATAAATACAATTAAAACTTTTTTCATGTTCAGTCTAAATAAAGATAAACTTTGATTATTTGATGAAGCTTTCCAAGGTGTAGTAGCGCACTTTCTACTTCTTCATATCCCACCGATGCTACTGCCGGCCTTGCAACGACTACAATGTCTAAACCACTATTAAACACTGCTTCATGTAATCGGTAACTTTCTCGTATCAGTCTTGTTATTCGGTGTCTTACAACACTGTTACCCACTTTTTTGCTCACACTGATTCCAATTCTGTTTGTACCTAAGCCATTTTCCTTGATATACATCACAAGATACTTGTTTGCATATGATTTTCCGTACTTATAAACAAATTGAAACTGATGATTTTTCTTTAAGCTTTCAGAAAATTTCATTTATTCCTCCGCTCTTACAATAATGAAAAAAAGGTCACATTCCTGTGACCTATGCGGATAATTTCTTTCTTCCTTTTGCGCGTCTTGCTGCCAGAACTTTTCTTCCGCCGGGAGTACTCATTCTTGCTCTAAATCCGTGAACTTTAGAGTGGGAACGCTTCTTGGGCTGAAATGTCATCTTCATGGAAAGGCACCTCCTTTTCTCTAAAACCTTTTTATATAAAGGTAGATAAATTTTCTTCAATTTTAGGAAAATAGCAAATTGATTGTATAAGAAAAACCACCTTATGTCAAGGAAAAATAAGGATTTTTTATTGTTAAAAAAAATTTTATTATCAAAAAATGAGTTATACACATAGATATCCACAATTAATCTTGAAATCCTTATTTTTATAAATATTTGCAAATTTTTGTGGATAACTGTTTTTTTATGTGGATGAATATGTTATTATTATGTGGATAACACTGATTTTTACCTATTTTTTGGGGATAAAATTTTGTTACATATTTATGTGGTTATGTGGATTTTTCCACAATACAGTTATT
>JAZUCP010000203.1:0-2129 GCA_045639165.1 Acetatifactor sp.
GAAGGTCTGTACATGGGTAGAGATTCCATATATTCCACTGCGTCTATATATTTCATAGCAGATCTCCCTTCTGAATTTTGGTCTTCATACCAAATATGTGCTGGCATTCGTGCCATATATTGGCATGAATATTTCAAACAATTCAGACAAACACTTTAATCATGAACTGATCACTCCAAATCCCCTTGAGAGGACAAATATCATGCAGCAATTTCTGAATAATTTTGCAAAATGCGGTCTTACCGGATGGTGTATGGAAATTATATTCACTGCCATGGGCGCTCTCCACAATAAAGATTTCACCCTGAAAGGAACCACCTCCATCTGGATGTTTCCCATCTATGGCTGTGCCGCTTTTTTATCTCCAATCTGCCGGTTACTGAAAAACAAATCCGTACTCCTTCGTGGGATTACCTATATGAACTGTATTTTTGCTGCAGAATACCTTTCCGGCAGCCTATTGAAAAAACGTAATCTATGCCCCTGGGACTACGGTAACGCCCGCTTTAACATCAACCGGCTCATACGATTGGATTACGCACCCTTCTGGTTCTTCGCAGGCCTTTTATTCGAAAAACTGATCTTAAAAAATAAGACCAGTTCTTCATAAATATTCTTTATTATATACTTTTTCCCGGGTGGATGCAAGTGGTACTACTTTGTAGACTTAAAAATGATATTGTCAAAAGCAAAGATTTATTTGCATAGATCCCATTCATGTGGTATCATATTTACAGATGCAGAACCGCATTTGAAAGCGTATCTGCAAAGACATCAACGCACATGGAGGGATAAAAATGACCGCAAAAGAATGTATCAAAGGCCGTCGCAGTATCAGAGCTTTTTCTCAGGAATCCATTTCTCACGAGCTGATTTCAGAGATTGTTGAAACTGCATCCTATGCTCCCAGCTGGAAGCATACACAGATCGTCAGATATATTGCTGTTGAAGGAGAATTAAAGGATAAGATCGCTGCATGCACTTCTGCTTATGCACGTAATGGCGAGATTATGTCTGCTGCTCCCATGGTTATTGCTGTTACCATTATCAAGGGCCGCAGTGGTTTTGAAAGAGATGGCTCCTTCTCCACTCATCGTGGTGAGGGCTGGCAGATGTTTGACGCCGGCGTTGCCAGTGAAGCGTTCTGTCTGGCTGCCTATGAAAAAGGTCTTGGTACCGTTATCATGGGTATTTTTGACGATGATAAGGTTGCTGAGCTTCTGGAACTTCCGGAAGGCAGAGACGTTATTGCTTTAATTCCTGTAGGTTATCCTGCGGAAGCACCTGTTGCTCCCAGAAGAAAGCCTGTAGAAGAAATGGTTACTTTTAAATAATTTACATAAGCCGAAGTGTTTTCTCTTCGGCTTTCATTATGCTTGCTTAATAGGAGGAAAACAATGAGACATTTAATGAGCCCGCTGGATTTTACAACCGAGGAATTGGATAAACTGTTTGATCTGGCCAACGACATCGAAAACAATAAGGAGAAATACGCACATATCTGTGAAGGCAAGATTCTGGCTACATGCTTTTATGAGCCAAGTACCAGAACCAGATTGAGCTTTGAATCCGCAATGCTTCGTTTAGGCGGACAGGTACTTGGATTCTCAGAGGCAAGCTCCTCTTCTGCTGCAAAAGGCGAAAGTGTATCCGATACCATCCGCGTTATTTCCAGCTACGCAGACATTTGCGCAATGCGTCATCCAAAGGAGGGTGCGCCCATGGTAGCTGCTGAAAAATCTCTCATCCCTGTAATCAATGCAGGTGATGGTGGTCACCAGCATCCTACACAGACCCTTACAGATCTGCTTACTATCCGTTCCTTGAAGCATACACTTTCAAACTTTACCATCGGTTTATGCGGAGATTTAAAATTCGGACGTACTGTTCACTCCCTGATTCATGCTCTGGTAAGATACACCGGCATCCGTTTCATCTTCATCTCGCCGGATGAATTAAAGGTGCCCGATTACATTATAGAAGAGCTAGAAGCTCACAATATACCATATGAAGAAGTGAGCAATCTGGAAGCGGTAATGCCTCAGCTGGATTTCTTATACATGACCCGTGTACAGAAGGAACGTTTCTTCAATGAAGAAGACTATATCCGCTTAAAAGACTTCTATATT
>JAZUCP010000204.1:0-5269 GCA_045639165.1 Acetatifactor sp.
CACGTCTTTTGATTTAATACATAAAGGAAATGCGTCCACGTCTCCAAAGGCCTTGAATAAAACACATTTACCTTCCATAACAGGCATACCTGCTTCCGGACCGATATCTCCCAGTCCCAATACAGCTGTGCCATCTGTAACAACCGCACACATATTATGTCTTCTGGTCAATTCATAGCTTTTATTTACATCTTTCTGAATTTCAAGACATGGCTGTGCCACACCCGGAGTATAAGCAAGAGACAAGTCCTCCTTGGAAGCCACCGGCACACGACTGACAACTTCAACCTTTCCTCCCCATTCCTTATGTAATCTTAATGATTCCTTTGCGTAATCCATTTTTTATCTCCTCCTTTATTGCATCATTTCCATGATATACTTCTCAACTGTTCTCATATGCTCTTGCATACAGGTCTCCGCTTCTTCAACTTGGTGGTTTACAATCGCATGCACAAGCCGCTTATGCTGCTCATCCACCTCCTGAACAGAGTGATTTTTCTGCATGATATAAGCCCGTATGCCACTTATCACATTTTCCGTTAACTGAGTGGAAGCACACATAACATTAAAAATCATAGGGTTTCCTGCCATTTTACCGATTTTGATATGCAGATCCCGATCCAGATTGGCACGGATGCGCTCATCCTCTTCTGCCTCTAGCCGGGCCAAAATCAGATTCAACTCTGCCGCATCCACCGGTGTACAGTTCTCTGCTGCTAATCTTGACGCAGCTCCCTCCAAAGCAGCACGAAGCTGCTGGGTCTGGCGAACACTACTGTTATTCATCTGAAACAAAATAGACAGGGGGCCGATCAGACAGTGTTCAATATCCTCTGAAATGTAATTTGCACCGCCCCGTACAGTGGTAATAATGCCCAACAATGCAAGGGCACGCAAGACCTCCCGCACTACAGGCCTGGAAACTCCTAGCATTTCTGCCATAAGCCTTTCTGACGGAAGCGTGTCCCCCGGTTTTAAGATTCCATTCTGTATATTTTGTATAATTTGATCCAGAATTTCATGAAATGGCTGTTCTTTGTTTACTTGCCTGAACATAGTCTCCTCCTGACAGATTTTACAGCATTTGCTTTATCCATCTATTATGAACAAGTATAAACCATTTTATGTATTTTTTAAATCCCTATTTCCCAACAATCTTAAATTAATAATTACCGGTAAAGAATTTATTATTTTCCGGAAGCTTGTATCCCTCAAAATAGGCATTGAAATCAAGCTTCAGGTAATCACACAGTTCAGCCAATTCAATCATGGTATTATCATTCACCGGAATTCCATTTTTTCTGCGGTCTGCTTCCGCAAGAACTTCCTTCTCTCCATGTGTATAGATACGATCTGCTCCCTCTGCCTTGGGACTCTCTCGCAATGCCTGAAGATATTCAGAAAAATGCTCTCTGATCTTATCCGGATCACCGAAAATAGCCGGATCCATTGCCACAAAGCCATGGCAGATACCTGTCTTATCGCTGAAGGTACAACACTCATCAGAAGTAACTCCCTGTGAAAAAATAGAACTCATAATTTCGCAGAGCATACCATAGCCGTAACCCTTATGGCTTCCGCTTACCTCGCTGGCACCACCAAGAGGCATGATTCCGCCGCCCTTCTTGCCTACAATATTGGCAAGCACTCTGGGAGCTTCTGTGCTTTCATGTCCGTTTTCATCCAGGGCCCAGGCTGTAGGAAGAGGCTTATCCATCTTATTATACATTTCCAACTTGCCTCTCGTAACCACTGATGTAGAGGCATCAAAGAAAAACGGATAGGGATCCGCAGGCATAGCAACTGCAATCGGATTAGATCCTAACATTGCCTTCTTTCCAAAGGTGGGTACCATAATAGCTTCAGAGTTGGTACAGGACATACCAAGCAATCCCTGATCACTGGCCATTTTTGCATAATAGCCTGCAATACCATAATGATTGGAATCTCTGACAGAAACAATACCGATACCGGTTTTTTTCGCTTTCTCAATTGCCTTATTCATAGCAAACGCACCAATAAGCTGTCCCATACCATTGTGTCCGTCAATTACTGCAGATATTGGTGTCTCAAATACCACCTCCGGTTTTTCCTTCGGATGAATCGTTCCTTTTTCAATTCCCTTGTGGTAGCGGACCATCCGCTGCATTCCATGACTCTCGATACCGATCAGATCCGACATCAAAAGTACATCTGTAATTGTCCTGCTGTCTTCTTTTTCAAATCCAAATGATTCGAATACATCACAGCAAAACTTGTCTAAAACCTCATAACTCCAATTTACATATCCCATTTTACACCTCGCAGCATTACCTATTTTATTATTGGTATTACCATTTCTATTGACAAGTATACCATCTTGCCAATAAAAAAACAATACCTAAGTATTGTCTTTTTCCTTTTCTTTTCTTTTTTATATAAAATTAGCAAACACAGACACTGCGATTACCGTCATGATTCCTGCCACCACAACGGACAAACTGCTCATGGCTCCTTCTATCTCCCCTATTTCCATGGCCTTCGTGGTACCTAACGCATGGGACGCTGTCCCGATAGCCAATCCCTTTGCAATTGGGTTGGTAATTCTGCTCAGTTTCAGCCAACTTTCTGCAATCACGTTTCCTAATACACCTGTGATACATATAGCAACCAATGTAATGGTTACCATCCCTCCCATTTTCTCAGATATTCCCATGCCAATGGCTGTGGTAATGGATTTGGGAAGCAAGGTAATATACTGTTCATGGGTCAGTCCAAAAGCAAGACTCATCAAAAAGATACTTACCATAGTCGTCATAACACCGGATGCAACCCCGACAAATATTGCCACTGGATACTTTTTCAGCAACTCCAACTGCCGATACAGCGGAATGGCCAGACACACCGTTGCCGGCGTCAGCAAGAAGTTGATCATTTGTGCCCCGGACTTATAATCTGCATAGTCTATTTTCAATAAAAGCAATACCCCAATAATTAACACCGCTGCTGTCAATAGCGGGGTTGCAACCGCCCAGCCGGTCTTCTTTTTAAACCACACACCAATCTGATAACAGATCAATGTCAATACCACTGCAAAATATGCGGTTCCGGATATCATCTCACTCATGTTGTGCACCGCCTTCTTCTTTTTTACTATCTTCCCGTTTGGAAATAATCCATTGAGTCACCCAGCCTGTCACTGACATGATCAAAAGTGTGGATAACACAGATATAACAACCAGAGGAATCAGCATCTTTTTCATTTCTTCCACACTGGCCATAATACCAACGGTAGGCGGAATGAACATAATCGCCAAATTACCGGTCAGAAAATCGGACACATCCTCCACGTCTTTTAATTTGATCACTTTTGTCATAAGTGCTGCCAGCATCAGTACCAACCCATACATACTGGCTGCCACAGGAAGGGGAATCAAATATTCCATCAATTCTGCCAGGAAACAAACTCCCAATATAATACAAATCTGCTTGATATATTTCATAAATCTCCTCTTCTCACACTTTTTACATCTGATGTCTTACAACTGCATATTCATCATCGTGACTGTAATAGGGACATTCCCACTGACTTCCGGACAAAAAACGATACATTTCATCCTCGTCCAGATTCACCAGACAACAATAGCATTCATATTCTTCATCATATACATAATTTGCGCAACTATCACAATTTGTAATCGCCATAATTTTCTCCTCTTACAGTTTCCACGTACACTTCCGTCCAAGCCGGTACAAATCCTGCTTTCAGGCCCACCGTCTGGGATATGGTGTGGGACTCGCTGGTTCCATAAAATGGAATCTTCCCCTGCCTCAGCACCTCTTCCTTTAATGCTCTTACCAGTTCAGATGCAAGACCTCTTCCTGCCGCCTGAGGCACTACATTAATTCCAATCTGCCATAAATACAATCCGTCCGCACTGACACCGGCCATACCGAACATTCTCGACTGGTCAAAAGGCTTTTTCCCACTCACGCAGTCTTGGGAATTCCCCTTCACCACTGCTACTGCCAGCATATCCGGCTGGGTCTTGGAAAAGCAAATGGCGCTGGTAAACTTATTATTATCTCTAAAAGCCAGAATTTCTTCCTGATTATACCAAACAAAGGATTTTCCTGCAACCTCACTTTCCGAAATGGTTGGCAGCATATACACATGGGTGTCTTTAATACTATGCCCGTACTCTTTCAGTTTCTCATCAATCCGCCGCAGATTACCAAACTCACAAAACCATTCCGGGGCACAGTCTGCAAAATTCTCCACCGCCCAGTCATAAATCTGTTCATCCACAACCAGAAATAACTGACCGAAACAGATCATCGCATGGAAGAAATCATTCCTTCCTTCGTAGACTCTGGCACCCTCCGAATCAATCAGACAGGTCCCCTTTTTATAAGAAGCCTTGCGGATGTAAGCCTTCTGCTTAGGATTCTGCACATATTCTTCCCAAGACATTCCAATATCCAGGCAAAACTGCATTCTTGCCTTCCGCAATGCTTCCTCATTTATTCTGAGTGAATTCACAAAAAATCCTCCTCATCCATCATTTCTTTCATCATATGCCAAAAGCAATCAATTTACATGTAACTGCTGGTAAATCTCTCGCTTTCCCACGCCGCGATCCTTGGCCACCTGCTTCATGGCAGCCTTTTCATCCATTCCCTGACTCAAATACAGCTCCATATGCTCCGGAATGGTCATGCTTTCCCAGGAAGTAATCTCTTCCCGGCGTTTTTCCTCCAGACTCTTGCCTTCCACTACCAGCACATATTCTCCTCTGGGGTCTTCTTCTTTATAATACGCCAAAGCCCCTTCCAGAGTAGTGGGCATAGCCGTCTCAAACTTCTTCGTCAGCTCCCGGCACAAAGTGATCCTGCGGTTGCCTAAGGCTTCATACAGCTCCTCCAAGGTTTTCACCAGATGATGGGGTGCCTCATAAATAATAATGGTTCGGCTTTCATTCTGCAGTTCCTTTAATATCACCGCTTTTTCTTTCTTTTCTGAGGGCAAAAATCCCTCAAAACAAAATCGTCTGGTACTTAGACCGGACAAAGTCAAGGCAGTAATACAAGCTGCCGGTCCCGGAAGGGACGTTACCGTAATGCCCTGCTCCTGACACATTTTAACCAGCACTTCCCCGGGATCCGAGATAGCCGGTGTTCCCGCATCGGTGATCAGTGCAATATTCTGCCCGTTCTGCATCTGTCCGATCAACTGATGGGCCTTCTCCACCTTATTATACTCATGATAGCTGGTCATAGGTGTATGAAT
>JAZUCP010000205.1:0-16415 GCA_045639165.1 Acetatifactor sp.
GAACATACACAAGTTATTTCATATGCAGAAAGGAGTATACACAGATCAAGTAGCATATGATTACTTTTGTTCCGAACTGGAGAATATGCTCTTATTTATCTTTGGGGTAAAAGATACTGTGGAGGATGTGGGCGTAACCACCTCCGACGAAAAAAGGATGCTTCGCGGAGCGATTATATCTGTAAGCTATATGATCTATCTGAAACAGTGCTTTGAGGCCATGGAGGAGGATGTAAAATTCAGGGATTTGTGATAAAAGTCCCTGGAAAAGAAAAAATAGTTGACAAAAGGAAAGTATAGTTATAATATATAATTAAACAGAGGCACTACCGATAGCGGTTCGCCTTGGTTTATAGTTTCGAATCAAATCGGCAACCATTCACTTGGGCGAGTGCGGTTGCCTTTTTGATGCCTATTTATGATTATCAGAGTGAATCACACTGACAATCGTTACAATAATACTGATGATTGTCACCACAATGCTGACAATACTGATTATTGCTTCGAACATCATTTATGTACCTTTCCCTTTATTTTCCACATGTATCACCCCCAGAATACCGGAAGTTCTCAGAATGTACTCATTCTGGCGAAAGGCGAACCGCTTACCGTTAGGTAGCACCTCATATGAAAAAAGACCCCTTGGGCACCAGACCCTTATATAGTGCAAAAAGTCCAATAAAACGCAAAAACTTGGGCTTTTTAAACTATAACTAAGATTTGGTGCCCATAAAGGGCTAAATTCGGATCATTTTCTTGAATTTTGGGCACCAGAACAGTTGATAAGCAGTTCTAGGCCCAATCAAGTCAGCACTGGAATCATAATAGCGTAAAAAATGTGAATGATTAAACCGTGTCGGTGAACTATGCACTATCTCCTCACCTGCATCAAGGCCTTTTTGACAGGGGGTAATACCAAAAGCACCATAGTCACACCTGCCTCGGAGAAGATATAGATTCCATTATACACCATGGAGTAGGGCAGGGGATGCCAGCCTTCCCAGGCGTACATACCGAAAAAGATCCAACCTGAAAGTACGGAAAAGAAGTAGCGTCCCAGAATGGCGGCCAGATAGCCTTTGATCAGGCCGTTTTTTTTGTTGGAAAAAAGTCCGGAAAGTCCCAGTGCACCGAAGGCCAGCAGATAATCTACGATCACCTGTGCGGGAAAAAGGACATAGGGATCGATCAGTAGCTGGAGTACGCCGTAGGCAGCGCCGGTCATGAGGCCGGCACCCAGGCCGAACCAATAGCCGGGAAGGCAGATCACCAGCATGGAAAGCAGGGTAATGGAACCTCCGGTGGGAAAGCTGAATAATTTGATATTAGACAGAATGGTGCCTAAGGCCACAGCGGCGGCACAGCAGGTAAGCTGGGCGATGGTAAGGTGGCGACTTTTGGGATTGGACAGTGAATTGGTGTTTTTTTCTTGAAACATAAAAATCCTCCTTCGATCATGCGAGGAGGAACAACATCGTAACATAAAATCACTGGGTCGGGCTACAATAATAAAGGATGAATAGTCTGTCCGCGGATCATTTATGTAATATGTGCTTCCCTACGCCGGCATTGTCCGGTTCAGGTAATGAGGGTTAGAATCCAAGGATTCAATCTCAGCGATGTGCTCCCCTAGCGGTTTATTTTACTGTTTCAATATAATAAAAATAAAAATATCTGTCAAGAGTTTTTCGAATTTTACTTCTACTTATGATGTTTCTGTGGTATGATTAAGAATAATGACTAAATGAGAACGGAGAAAAAAGATGATTTACCAATTATTGCCTGATCAATATGCATCCATATGTGCTTTTGCCGGTATTTTATTTGCTTTTCTGGCCACCATTATTGCAACGGATAAGCTTAGCAGATTCCTTCCGAAAGACGCGGGAAGAGATTTTGCTCATGATGGCAAGCTGTCTGCAGGAAAGCCCAGGGGAGCCGGTATTATTTTTGTGTTGGCTTTTGTAGTGGCGGCAGTTTTGTTCGCTCCGCTGAATGTAGAATACCTGATTTATCTGGTTCTGATCACCATCTGTATGTTCACCGGATATTTGGATGATGCGTCCAAGAATCCTTGGGGAGAATACAAAAAAGGATTTCTTGATCTGTGTGTTGCAGCTCTGGTGGCGGTAACCTTTTTGAAATACAATTCCAATGTGGTGGAAATGGCTATGTTCGGAGTAAAATTTACCATTCACCCTCTTGTGTTTGCCTTGCTCACAGTTGTGCTGGTGTGGACCTCTGTAAATGTCACCAATTGTACGGACGGAGTGGACGGACTTTCCGGAACCCTGACCATCATTAGTCTTATGACGATTTATGGTATCAATGTGGTAAAAGAGATTCCGGGGAATTTCTCCTTCTTAATCTTGATCTTTTCAGTGTGTATCCTGGGATACCTTTGGTATAATGCAACGCCCAGCCGTTTGATGATGGGGGATGCGGGTTCAAGAGCCATGGGGCTTTTTATCAGTATTGCAATTCTGAAGACGGGTTCGCCCTTCCTCTATATTCCGGTGGCATTGGTGCTGATTCTGGACGGCGGATTGGGTATTTTGAAGGTTTCTTTGATTAGATTCTGCAAAATACATATCCTGAAGAATGTCCGCACGCCGCTCCATGATCATGTGCGGAAGGTATGGATGTGGTCCAATACCCAGACTGTATTCCGGTTTGCAATTATTCAGATCATTTTTGCGGCAGCAGTGCTTTATGCAATTCAGTAAAGTGAGGGGAAAAGATGTATGATCAATTGACGGCCAAGGATATTCAGAAGATGGAGGAGGAGATTGAGTATCGCAAGCTGGTGGTTCGGCCTCAGGCCTTGGAGGATGTAAAGGAAGCCAGATCCCATGGGGATTTGAGTGAAAATTTTGAATATTATGCGGCGAAGAAATATAAGAATCAAAACGAAAGCCGCATCAGATATCTGGAACGAATGATCCGTACTGCCCGAGTGATCTCCGACGAATCGGCGGAGGATGAAGTGGGCATGAACAATACCGTAACGGTGGAGTTTGTGGAAGACGGTATGACAGAGGTGTATAAGATAGTGACTACGGTCAGAGGCAATTCCCTGGCAGGGCTTATCAGTAATGAGTCTCCTTTGGGAAAGGCACTTTTAGGACATAAGGTTGGTGACGTAGTTCATGTACAGGTCAATGAAACTGTAGGGTATGATGTACGTATCACCAATATTGAAAATACCATCGATGATGGAAGCGATAAGATAAGGAGTTTTTAACATGAAAGAGTACTTGCTTTTTGATCTGGACGGGACCCTGACAGATCCTAAGGTGGGAATTACCACTTGTGTACAGTATGCATTAAAGGAGTTTGGAATTGAGGAACCGGATCTGGATAAGCTGGAGCCCTTCATCGGGCCGCCATTAAAAGACAGCTTTATGGAATTCTACGGATTTTCTGAGGAGGATGCACAGAAGGCAGTTGAGAAGTACAGAGAACGATTCAGTGAGATCGGTATTTATGAAAATGATGTCTATGAAGGCATTCCTCAGATGCTTCGTCTGCTCCAGAGCAGGGGAATGTATCTTGCGGTAGCATCCAGCAAGCCTACGGAATTTGTGGAGCGTATTCTGGAGCATTTTGACTTGAGAAGATATTTTAAGGTAGTTGTGGGCAGTGAGATGGATGGCACCCGTGTAAACAAAGACGAGGTAGTGCTGGAGGCATTAAATCAGTTGTTCTCCTATAAGCCCATTGCTTATGACAAGGTGTATATGATCGGTGACCGTAAATTCGATGTCCTGGGAGCCAAGGAGATCGGTGTGGAAAGCGTAGGTGTTACCTACGGATACGGAAGCATGGAAGAGCTGAAGGAAGCTCACGCGGACTATATTGTAAGAAGTGTGGAAGAGCTGCGTTCCCTGTTGATGAGAGAGGCGGAAGCTTTAAAGGAAGCCAGAGAAGCGAAGCAGCAGGGGAAGACTCCTCAGGGAGAGCAGAAAAAAAGCCTTTGGACAATTGTTATGGCATTTGGGTATCCGCTGTTGATATTTATGTTGGTAAGATCCGTAGCCGGAAATGTACTGATATCCTTTTTGCAGATGTTGGGTACTTCTACCAAAAGTGTGTTGACAGACTGGTTGTTTGTATACGAGGATGGTCAGCTGGCAGCACTTTCCGGTAACTGCAGTGCAATCCTTAATGCACTGGTTTATGCTATAGCCGGCGGTTTCTTGTTCAAGTATGTGAAAAGAGCAGTTGTTAAAACAAAAGAGAATGACAGGCTGAAACATATAAAAAAAGATTCCGTAAAATCTTATGTATTGTTTGGGATATTGACGGTCTGTGTAGTGTTAGGTCTGAATATTTTGCTGGAATTGGGTGGCATGACAGATAAGGCAGCAGCATATCAATTATATGTTGAGGATGAATATAGTGCCAATTTTATCATTGGGATGCTGAGTACCTGTGTAGTGATTCCGGTAGTGGAAGAGATGGTATTCCGGGGAGCGATCTTCAATGCTCTTAAGAAACTGTACAAGCTTCAGGTTGCAATTTTGATGTCCGGACTATTGTATGGTTTACTCAATCAGGATTCTGCACAGGGAATGTACGGAGCATTGATGGGTTGCCTTGCAGCATATGTGTATGAATATTATGGAAACTTTTTAGCACCGATGGTGCTGCGTGTGGCAGCAGCCATTGTGGCTTATGTGATTACCTATACACCACTTGTGAATACGGGGCTTTACAGCGCACCAATGTGTATTTTGTTTGTGGTGGCAGCAGTTGTGGCATTTCGCATGATCATGAAAGAAAAGAAACTGTGGTAGGAAATGAATAGGGATTGAATAATGAAAAACAGCCGATAAAAGCGTATCATTTGAAGATATTGCTATCATCGGCTGTTTGCCGTTTCTAATAGTATGTAAAAATCATTACAATAATTGCAGGCCTTTTCTGCAGGCTTCTTCCATAAATTCTTCCGGCCACAAAGAGCACTGTACTTCGCCGATGTGAGCCTTGCGAAGGAAGAACATGCAAAGTCTTGACTGACCGATACCGCCACCGATGGTATAAGGTACCTTTTCCTCGATAATGGACTTCTGGAATGGAAGGGAAGCTCTTTCCGGGCAGCCTGCCTTTTCTAACTGGCTGAGCAATGCCTCCTTGTCTACACGGATACCCATGGAAGAAAGCTCCAAAGCAATATCCAGTACAGGATAATATACCAGAATATCTGCATTTAAGGACCAGTCATCATAGTCCGGTGCACGTCCGTCATGGGGCTTGCCACTTGCAAGGGTGTCACCGATCTGCATCAGGCAGACAGCACCTTTGGCTTTGGTAATGTAGTATTCCCTTTCCTTTGGGGTGTAATCGGGGAACATTTCCTCCAATTCACTTGTAGTAATAAAGAAAATTTCGTTAGGCAGGATCTCCTGTATGTAATCATAGTGGATCGCCATGTATTTCTCGGTTTTACGAAGTACCTTATACACATCGCGGACAACTTCCTTCAGGGTATCCAGAGTACGGTCCTGCTTTTCGATGATCATTTCCCAGTCCCACTGATCCACATAGATGGAGTGGATATTGTCAACCACTTCGTCACGGCGGATAGCACTCATGTCCGTATATAAGCCTTCTCCTACATGGAAGCCGTATTTTTTCAGGGCATATCGTTTCCATTTTGCAAGGGACTGAACGATTTCTGCATTACGTCCGTCCTGTTCTTTAATGTCGAAGCTTACAGGGCGTTCTATACCATTTAAATTATCATTCATGCCGGATGCGGGATCTACGAATAAGGGTGCAGACACACGTAGAAGATCCAATCTGTCAGCAAGCAGTCTTTCAAAAAAATCTTTTACAGTTTTAATTGCTACCTGAGTCTCGTATAAGTTCAGCTCAGACTTGTAGCCTCTTGGAATATAGTTATCTTTCATATAAGTACCATACCTTTCCAATTTGTCTCTATACTATTAAAACTCTTTTTGCGGTGTTTGGCAAGTGTTTTCTGAAAGAATATGTAGAGAATCCTTGGAAAGCGATAGGATTGTATTGACGGGAACGTATCTTTTGTAATAAACTGGATATAGAATGAAAATATATACAACGGAGAAATGTGATGAAAAAGAATATTTATTCAACTGTGAAAAGGTATGCGACCATTGTTTTTGGTGTAATACTGGTGGCATTTGCGATCAGTGTATTCTACACACCAAATAAGATCGTCAGCGGTGGAGTATCCGGTATCTCTACCATTTTATTTCATACCTTTGGAATCCAGCCCGGTCTTTCCTTTGCGGTAATCAACATACTTTTATTATTGTTGGCCTGGAAGTTTTTGGGGTTTGGTTTTGTGAAGGATACCATCCTGGGAGCAGCACTCCTGTCCCTGTTCGTACAGATCTTTACCTACATACCACCGGTTACAACGGACGTTTTCCTGGCGGCAGTATTCGGTGCAGTATTATATGGTGTGGGAATCGGACTGACCTTGATCCATGGGGCGTCCACCGGAGGAACGGATATTTTGAGCAGACTGGTGCAGTGTGCGTTCCCTTATGTGAAGATCGGTAATCTGTTGATGGTTGTGGATGCAGCAGTGATCCTGCTGTCCCTGTTTGTGTTTAAAACCTTTGATCTGGCACTGTACGGTATTATTGCATTGTTCCTGGCATCCTTTGCCATCAATTTCCTGATCAGCAAGTTAAATGTATCCAAGCTGGCGTTTGTGGTTACGGATAAAGGCGTTGAAATTTCCAAGTCACTGGTATCTCAGTCACCTCGCGGAGTCACCATCATAGACTCTGTGGGAGCCTATACCATGGAGAAGAGAGAAGTCCTGATCTGTGCTTTGAAGGAAAATGAGCTGCCTCGTTTCCAGGAAGAAGTGCTTAAGGTAGATCCGGTTGCATTTATTATTTATTCAGAATCCCAGACCATTGTTGGCAAAGGATTTAGAGTATACAGATAAAACTTAATCTTCTTCAATTACATGGATTTCCAGATAATCAAAATCAATACTATCTATAAAATTGTCTTGGGTGAAGCGGGCCTTATCGTGGTGTTTGAACTCCTGAATGGTTTTGTCCAGCCAGATGGGCCTGCTTAGATCAAAAGCGTAGCAGATTTCGTCCATGGCGTGAAATACCTTGTGGGTTCTGGTGTCTTCAGAACCATCCTCTATTACAATATCCCGAACCAGTCGGTTGTCCTTCCATTCTTTCGCCCATAATCTGAACATAATCCTACCTTCTTTCTTTTAGTTTTACATATCTGAATGCAAAAATATTCAATATAAAATGTACTGTAAAATAGTATAACAAAAAAATGTCATATTGTCAGTAGGTCTTGCATAGAATAATTAGTGACTAAAAAAGTAAAGAGTCCCGGGAATATCTTAAAAAAGGATGAATTATTATGGCAAATATACATTTTTGCAGGTATTTATGGTATACTGGATATGAAATAGAAGGTGCACTCAGACAAGGAGCAGGTATGGAGTTAAGAGTTTCAGATGACAACGGAATAGATAGCTGGAGAGAGGTTACATTGATCTACAATGCGGCTTTAAAGCAGATCGAAACAAAAATGGAAATCCTAAATGAGGAATTTCAGCATGTACATCAGTACAATCCCATCGAGCACATTAAGTCTCGTATGAAAACGGCTGAGAGTATTGTGAAGAAATTAAAGCGATATGGATATGAATCCACCATTGAAAATATGGTCAAATACATTAATGATATTGCCGGTATCAGAATTATATGTTCTTTTACTTCTGATATTTTTCGTATCGCAGATATGATCAGGGATCAGAAGGATCTGAAGATTGTTATGGTGAAGGATTATATTACATATCCCAAGGAAAGCGGATACAGAAGCTATCATATGATCGTTACTGTGCCTGTATACCTGTCGGACAGAATCGTGGATACTAAGGTGGAGATACAGATCAGGACTGTGGCTATGGACTTTTGGGCCAGTCTGGAGCACAAGATTCACTATAAGCTGGAAGGGGTGGCCCCGGAGCATATTCGAAACGAGTTGATCCAATGTGCCGGTATGGTTGCGGATCTGGATGAGAGAATGCGTTTGCTGAATGAGGAAATTTTGCAGATTAGTGAAGAAAAAGAGCATGAAAAAGAATTGAGAGGGGTCTGAAAAGACCCCTAAAATGAGGAGTGCCCAGACACCTTTCGGCGTCCAGGCTATTATGAAAAAATTTATCCGATATTTATGGGGGAGTGTAATCCCTTTCGATGAATTTAGTATAACAATTAATTGTGAATAAAATATGAACATCATGTAAATATATAGTGAATATTACCTAAAAATAGAAAAATAATAAAAATATTTGTGCACAATGCACAAAAACGAAAGAGTAAGAAACATGTTGTATTGTCCGCTCAAAAATGTTAAAATGAGTTTACCACGTAATATTTTCAGAGAGGTATGTGTGGACATGTTTGGAGGAAGATTGATGGATACATTTATGGATAAGTTAGCACAGAAGTTCACTGCACAGGAGATCATTAAAGCCAATTCTGCGGCAGAGGCAGCAGAGCTGCAAAGAACCCGAGACCAGGTACAGAAGTATAATGATTGTCTGCAGGAGATGAAGCAGGTGAATGCTGATACCAAGGCTGCCCTTACACAGATGGAGCAGACACTTATGACCGGTATGGAGCAGTTTAAAAAAGCAGAGCTTCCCTTGGACGGCTTGAGAGTGCTTTTAGAAACCAATTTAGAGAAATTGCAGGAGCTGCAGGGTACTACTGACAGTATGCAGGAGGACCTGAAGGAACATATGGAAGCTGTCAGCAATAATGTGATGGATTTTGTGCATAAGGAGAATGTGAAGGTTTATCGCAATGTACAGGCAGTTGTGATTGATGAATTAAAGAAGCAGAGTGATGAGCTGACTGTGAAATTCGAGGGACTTTCCAAGCGTCAGCGGACCATCAGAAATCTTACGATTACAGCCATGATTTTTGCACTGTTGTCGGCAGCCGCATTGGCAGCACAGTTGTTGATTCAATTTGGTATTGTATATATTTAATGACGAGGTTTTATCATGGGAAAGCAGGTTTGGAGACCGGGGAATATGTTATATCCCTTACCGGTTGTTATGGTCAGTGTGGCCGATAAAAATGGAAAGCCGAATATTATTACGATTGCATGGGCGGGAACCATTTGCTCTAATCCGCCCATGGTATCCATATCCGTACGCCCGGAGAGATATTCCCACAAGATCATTCAGGAAACCGGGGAATTCGTAATAAATCTGACTACGAAAGAATTGGCTTATGCTACAGATTACTGTGGTGTAAAAAGCGGTCGGGATGTGGACAAGTTCAAGGAGATGAATCTGACCCCGTTGCCGGGCGTGGAAGTAAAAGCTCCTTTGATTGCAGAAAGTCCGGTTAGTCTGGAATGCAGAGTCAGAGAAGTGAAGCAGCTTGGAACCCATGATATGTTTATTGCAGATGTGGTGGCAGTGCATGCGGATGAAAAGTATATGGACGAAAAGGGCAAATTCCACCTGGATAAGGCACAGCCCATCGTATATTCCCATGGAAGCTATGTGCTGACGGGAGAAACCATAGGCACATTTGGATATAGTGTGAAGAAGAAATAATAAGGTCCACACCGATTGCATATCAGTTTTCGGTGTGGATTTTTTGAAATACGGAGGAAAAAGAGATGGCGTTTTTTAAATGTAAAATGTGTGGGGGCGAGCTGGAGTTACAAAGCGGCGGAAATATTGCGGAGTGTCTTTACTGCGGCAGTAAACAGACGGTTCCCGTCATAAGCGATGATAAGAAACTGAGGTTGTATAACCGGGCGATTCAGTATCGCCTGAATAATGAGTTTGAAAAGGCATACAGTGCATACGAAACCATCATTGCGGAAAAAGAAGATGAGGCAGAGGCTTATTGGGGATTGGTATTGTCTGAATATGGAGTGGAGTATGTAGAAGATCCGAAAACCAAGAGGCGTATTCCGACCTGTCACAGAACCCACATCAAATCCGTAACCTCTAACGAGAATTATAAACTGGCCTGCAAATATGCGGACGGGGAAAGCCGCATGATGTATGAGGATGAAGCGGAAGAATTGGATATCCTTCAAAAGAAGATTCTGACCGCAGCATCCAAGGAAGAGCCTTATGATATTTTTATTTGCTATAAGGAAACGGATCAGAATGGGGACAGGACAGCGGACAGTGTTCTGGCACAAGATATCTATGATGAATTGACGAAGCATGGATACAGAGTCTTCTTCTCACGTATTTCCTTGGAGGATAAGCTGGGAGCGGATTATGAACCCTGTATTTATGCAGCACTGACCAGTTCGAAGGTGATGCTGGTGGTAACCACTGACAGTGAGCATTGCAATGCAGTCTGGGTGAAAAATGAGTGGAAAAGATATCTTGACTTTATGAAAACAGATAAAGAAAAGGTGCTGATACCGGTATTCAAAGACATGTCACCCTATGCTTTGCCGGATGATTTTGTTAAGCTGCAGGCACAGGATATGTCTAAACTGGGAGCAGTCCAGGATCTTGTTCGCGGTATTGAAAAGATCCTGGGAAAAAATAATCCCAATGCACAAGGCGGGTTGGGAGCACACGAAAAGCAGCTCCTGGAAAAAATCGAACGGAATGAAAAATGTAAGAGTAAATTATTGAAATTAGGCGTTATCAGTACAGCTGTAATGCTGGGAGGAAGTTTTATCCTTGGATATTCCAAATATCTGCTTTTGTATTATGCAAAGGGTATGCCTGTGTATCTGTGGGATGTTATGGGGAGTAAGAAGGGGTCTTTATTGGTAATGTTGATGACTATTGGATTCGGAATCGCCCTTTACAGTAACTGGACCAAGGGCGTGAAGTCCAAACTGTCCAACGTGATTTACTTTACCATGTTTGTAGTGGCCAGTATTTTACTGATCCTCTTTTGCTTTATATCCTTTAAGCCCCAAATCCTTTTGATAGGCGGCTATATATTGATTACTTTTATTGCATTGCTTTCTACGGCCCTGACACATTTTAATGCCAGAAAAAAACTTTGCGGTATGTTGGCTGCCATGGTGGTGCTGTTTGCGGCGGCAATGCTATGTACAGGTGTTACGCCTAAGCAGAGTAATGACCGGGATGAATCAAAGATTCAGATTCAGGTAGTAAACAGTACATTGAATGTGAGAGAATCGCACACCACAAAATCTGATAAGGTAGCGGTTGTCAATGCAGGAGATATTTTCACTGTCATAGAGGTTGTGGAAACAGAAGAATACACCTGGTATAAGATCGAGACCAATCTGGGAGTGACGGGATATGTTGCAGCAGGTAAGAAACACGAATATGTCAAGCTGTTATCATCAGAGTTAGAAGCAAAGCCAAAATCCCACGATCCGTAAAAGGTTCGTGGGATTTTGTATTACACTCATTTATTTAACTTGCAAAGGCGGTTGCGTTCGGCAAGCAGGGCGGTAGCTTTTTGAATTGACTGATTTACAGCAGGCCAGTAGCCGTTATCAACTGCGTTTTGCAGGTTTGTAATGGCGATTGATAGCTTAGATTCAATCTCTGAAAGTGCTTCGCTGCTGATCGGATCTGAGTAGCGAAGATCCTCAGCAAAGTTTTGAAGGTGCTTAAGGGTATCGGGATCATTGCATTGCATAGTCATATGACTTACCTGAGACTGCAGGGAACGCATAAAGTCGACCTTGGCTTTCAGGGAATCGTCCTGGAGCTGTATTTCTTCTACGACTGCTTCGGTACTGACAAGTCCCAAAACAGTGATTACAAGCCCTACAATGTATATGATAAGTGTGATCCAGAAGGGAATAAATTTCCCAAGCAGGATCAGAATAAAGCTTACTACAAGTTGCGCACTTAAGTAGACAATGCCGATTCTGGCAATTGGAAAGCCGTAAAATCTGCTTTTAGCGTCAGGTTTTTTAATAAATGCAATGTAAATTGTAAATGCTGCAATGAGGAATGCAAGCATAGTGAAAACGTATGAAATCCAAAAATCAGCAGTTTTCAGAAATGGAGCAACGAATAGGATAAGATTATATGCAATCAACAAAATTGCCAGAATCACCCAGCCTCGAATCATATTTTTCTTCATGGTATTTCCTAGCCTTTCTTTCGTCCGCAATTGGGACAGAAATTGGTTTTAATATCCTTCAAACCACAGTCCGGACAGAACCAGCTTTCAGCCGGTTTCTTTCCGCCGCAGTTGGGGCAGAAATTGGTGGTCAGTCCGGTTTGGCCACATTCCGGGCAAGTCCATCCTGTTTGTGGAATCGGTTTTTTGTTGCCACAGTTAGGACAGAAGTTGGTAGTAATATGCTGCTGTCCGCAATCGGCACAATTCCAGCCCTCAGAAACGGCTGCACCTACATTCTGACCAACCTGGCTGGCAGTATTCATCATGGGATTGATGACATCTTTGGTCATGTTGATCACACTGCCCATGGCTCCCAGGGATACGCCCAGGCTGGCTAATTCGCCCAAACCGCCCAGGATACCGTTGCCACCGCCTGTACCCGGGTTTGAACCGGAACCTACCAGGCCGTTCTGCATTGCCTCCAGGCTGACTTGTCTTGCAGTTTCCTGCTGATAAGTATATCCCTTGGCGTGCATTCCTTCGGCTTCTGCAAGTACCTGCTTGCGATAAGCTTCCGCTTCCGCAAAGGCTTTGAGCTTGAGGGCTTCAGCTTCGCCCTGAGCACTGATGATCTTCATTTGAGCTTCTGTCTGTGCTTCTAATGTTTTACGTTCTGCGGCTGCCCTGGCAACATCTCTGCGGATCTGTTCTTCTTTGACGCCCAGATAAGCTTCTGCAAATTGTTCTTTCATTCTGCGGAAGTTAGGGTCTTCATCAGGTGTTACAATACGGCTGACAAAGAAATCCGTTATTTCCAGACCATATTCTTCCAGCTTGGGACTGATCCTTGCACGGAGGGCTTCTGAAAGCTCCATCAGGTGAGCGTCGATTTCCAGAATATTGATATTGCTGTCACGAATGGTGGAGGCAAGAAAACTCTTTACCTGGGTAACGATTAACGGACGGAAGTAACTCTTGCCGCTAATCCCCATCAACTCATCATGGGTCAAACCGGAGGTGGTACCGATTAATTTCAACAACAGCTTTCGGGAATTGATCACCCTTACATTAAATTCTCCGGAGGCACCCAGCTCAATATGCATGCCCGTTACAGGGTCTAATAAACCTACTTTAGTATCAGTCCCCCATTTAACCCCCATCTGTGTGGTAAGGTTGATAAAATAAACTTCAGAATGGAAGGTTCCTTCCGTATCCGTAGGAAGCTTATATAACTTTTCCAGAATGGGAAGCTGCTGGGTTTCCAGTGTATAGCGGCCGGCACCGAACAGATCCAAAGCTTGGCCGTCCCGGAAGAAGATGGCTTCCTGGCTTTCATGTACGATCAACTGGGAGCCTAGATTAAAATCTTCAATGGGATGCTTCCAGACCAGTGTTTCATTATTGCCTTCGTATTTGATAATACTTGCCAATCCGTTATGTTTTAATTGCTCCGTTTTTAACTGTACAGCCACAGCATTTACATGATCGCAGAGGGGACAGGTATATTGGCTGGCACCTTTGGTTGTAAACAGTCGGGCGCCGCATTGTGCGCAGGGAAATTCCACAGTCTTGGTATCATTGCCGGTGGCAACAACCTTATGTCTGCAGACCGGACAATGTACCTTCTTGCCCTCGCTTTGATCGTATGCAAACAGATTGCCGCAATGAGGGCAGGTGCGGGTACTTATTTTATCTGTTCTTATATGTATGGTATAACCGCAAGAGCAATCGATCTTCCTGCGGGCAAAAAATCCTGTCTTAGCTTCCGCATATTTGCCACAACTGGGACATTCCATAATAAATTTACCCATGTTATTTTCCTCCCACTTGATTATTGATCAAATCTACAATTTCACCGGAATTACCAATCACTTCATCTACAAGGGGGATGGAGCCCGGAATGCGGCTGCAGATCTCATCGATGGTTACCACTTCCAGCATGCCTGTTGCCACTGCTTTGTGGAAAAAGTCAATTGCGAAAACTTCGTATCCTTCCATGTCTGCAATAATATTTAACAAAGTATCATAATCACCGGCTTCCAGTGCGGCTTCTGCGGACATTGTATAATTATCCAGCAGGTCACTGTTAATACTATGCTCCCCGGACGAAAAGGACTTAATACTTTCTTCTGCCTTGGAGAAGTATGTATTGAGTAGTTCGGTGGTTCGATCCTGAGCTTCGCTTGACATACTGTTCATTCTTGTGACAGAAGATTGTTCCAGATATACTGCGGCGGTCAGATACAGGCCTTGACTGGCTAATCGCTCTGCTCTGGCAAATAAATCTTCGCCATATTTATCCATTAGCTCTTTTACTTCGGCTGCTTTTTCCGGACTGTCTGCATAATCCTCCGCTCTTACAAAATAATTATAGGCATTCTGGTAATCCCCTCTTTCCGCAAAGGAAACGGCTTTTTCATAGCGATCCTTCTTGGTCTGGTAGTCCTGGTAAGCAAAAAGGCCTATGATTCCACCGATGATTGCTGCAATGATAAAGAGGGTAAGAAATCTTTTTGTGCGGCGTCTTCTTTTCCGTTTTTTCAGTTTTTTCCTGGCAATCTCAAGTTGGGCGGGAGCATCGTTCCAATCCCCTAAAGACTCCAGCTTCTTCACAGCGTCTTTTACGGTTTTGATTTTCTTGGATTCCATGGCTTCCATTGCGGAATTGTACAGATAAATGCGTTTTACATCGTCTGACTGTACACCTGCAGTCTGCTGTACGGAAGCAGCTTTGGCAGAAATAAGTTTATCAATACCACGCAGAAGATCCTGTATAGCACCTACTTTGCCAAGATCCTGAGCCTGAAGTTTATTAAATTCCTTCGGCATGTCGTAGGCATCTATATTCTTGTAGCAGGGAATCAAATGTCTGCTATTGTCGCCTTCCATCAGTTTCAGATAACGGCTCCATTCATTTTTCACCCAGACTGCATTGAAATATTCATAGTCAGTACCCACGGCCAGCATCACTTTTGCGGAGTTTAATGCGGCAAAGATATAGGGCTCATATTCTAGTCCAAGCTTGTCTTCCAAGGTGATGCGGGAGAAGAATACACGATATCCTTTCTCGGTCAGGGCATCGTAAATGTCTTGGGCAAGTACACTGTCTAAGGTACGTTCACCATTTTCTGCGGTTTCTTTATAACAGATAAAAATATCATAGGGATCTTCTTTGGAGGAAACTTCAATAATTCCCTTGCGGATCTGTTCAATCTGCTTTGCTTCCTCCCGATAGATCTTGCGGGAGAGTACATCCGCATTTTCTAAGGTCAGATCGAAATTAGCATCTTCCATTACGCTGCTGAAGGAGGAACGATGGCAGGTGGGCACCTTTTTGCCGGTGGTAGGATCGTCCACGTATTCAATACCGTATTTACAAAGGATAAGTCCCCAATAAGCCTCTGCTTCTTCAGGGAAATCCCCAACGATTGCCTCATAAACACCGGCAGCCTTATCAAATTCGCAGCCGAAACGCAGCTTGTTGGCGCGGGTAAATAAGGTTATTTTCTTTTCATTGTCTGCGGACGGAACGGTTTGGGTCGTACCGCAGTATTCACATGTGGCAATGGCTGAGCCGGCTGTTAATTCCAGATCGCCTCCGCACATTTTACATTTCATGATTGCCATTTCTGGTATCCTCTCTTTCGTTACATTACTATTTAGATTGTAATATGGATATCCTTGTTTTGCAAGAATATTGGCGGATTTTGTCGAGGTTTAGTCCTCTTGTGACTTCTGATTCATCAGACTGCCTCTTTTCACGATATCATCCCCATATTTCCCGCGAAGGGAGTCCAAAGCTTTGTCTAATTTTTGAAGCTTTGATATGACACCAATGTCATGTTTCGCAGTGGTATTTGTTTGCGGAAGGTCGAAAAGGCTCATCTGTACCGGTGTAGCCTCTGTTGAGAGCTTGGAGGATCGCAAGCCTAAAAGGCGTATGGGGGTGCCGTCCCAGAGCTCATCAAAAAGCTGACAGGCAGTTTTATATATAGTGTCCGTAGAGGCAGTGGGAAGGTCCAGACCGGTCTGGTGTGATACGCTGCGAAAGGTTGCGTATTTGATTTCGGTACTGATCATGGAGGCACTGGTACCGGTAGCTCTTAGTCTGGCAGCTACGGATTCTGCAAGTCCAAGCAGTACCACATGGGCCTCTTCCTTGGTAACTACATCTTCGCTCAGGGTGGTGGAGTTGCCGATTCCTTTTGCCTTGGCAGGAGCGCTTTCCACTTTGGAATTATCAATGCCATTGGCATATTCCCAGAGAGCATATCCATGACTTTTTAAATGGGCCGTAATGATTTCCGGGGGCATATTGGC
>JAZUCP010000206.1:0-3086 GCA_045639165.1 Acetatifactor sp.
TTCACTTTCACTGCGTTTGCTGCATCTTTCACAGGTACATGTGTCCATCTCGGAATGAGAATAACAATTGGTAGGATTCTCCGATCTGGTAATGGTAAAAAAACCTCCTATTTGGGGTACCTCTCGACAAATATATTCCACGCTGTTCTCAATATAATCCTGCACCTCTTTTGTAGAAGTACACATACATACCTTATCCTTCTTTGCAGTATGCCCTTTTATCTTCGGATATTTCTCAAAAAAGGTTTCCGGCATACTTCTGGGTTCATTAAGATATAAAAAGACTTTAATACCATATTTCCCGCATCTTTGCACGAAGTCACGAAGTTTTGCAATTCGCTCCTTATACCCCTCGGACAACTCCGGATTAAATGGGAATTCTGCAAGTTGAAACAATATTCCCTGCGTCCAGATGGCATTGATTCCAATCTTATGATAAGCCTTTAACATCTCATCCGGGCAATAAACTCTGCTATCTACATCAAAAGCATGCTGATAAAGTCCGGAAAATCCATAAATCATCCTTATATCGAATAGCGGCTTTCCCGAAAAATTCATATCCTTTACATCATACTGAAAATCAAAGGGTTCTGCTCCTGTAAGTTCAATAGTCTTCATCACTTCCTTAATTTTATGAGTTTGTTCTATTTCTTCATCTGTCAGATCCCTCCACACCACTGGCGCACATATTGGCTTATCTCCCAGCTTAAGATCTAAAAAGTCTTCTTCCCTTAAAATAATTGCCAATGTTTTCTCATCTATTCCAAGCAGTGTTAACAGCTGCTCATATGGAAGAATATGCCACATTTGCCGTATAATGGTTATATAGCCTTTTTCTAACCACACATTATTCTTACACTCCCTGTCAATTCCCATATCCAATGCAGCACGTCTAACCTTATCTTCTGTAGTATTTAGAACCTTCGCAATAACTTCCGGTGTTATATACTCATATGCACGAAAAATGAACGCCTGATGTTTTGTGGGAAAATGATGCAATGTAACTGCTTCTTTACCATAAGCCGGTAATTTTATATCCATTTCTATTATTCCTTCATTTCTGCACTTACACAATTCTTTAAAAAAGGACAGTCGATTATACGACTGTCCTTATTAATTGGCAACGCCAAATATTAATAACTGTATCCAGCCTGTTCCAGTGCCTCTTTGTTAACTTCTATCCAGTCTAAAGAATACTGTTCAAACACTTCTGCTGTCAGGCTGTTTTCATCAGCATATTGTCTTAATGCAGCTAAATTCTTATCAAAAGCAGCTTCTGTTTCTGACGCAAATACCTTCTTCAGCAGATCTTCGAAACCAGGACGTGCAGCCCAGAATGTCTTAATATCTTCATTTTGCTGTCCGAATGAACCATGGATCATAGCTCTTTCTGTTACATAGATTGTATTATCGGTTTTTGACTTACCAGGCAATGCACCAGGATTGTAATAGTAGACAGCCTTGTCTACAGTTTTGCCAAGTTTGCCTGTCTCTAAGTATGCAGGTCTAAGGAACGCTGCACCAAGTCCATGGAAATACATATTATTAACAGTTGAAGGTGTATCATTTCCATATAAGCCATATTTACGATACTCGCCATTGTCTTCGCCTAAAACCATGGAATTATACAACGCCTCATCCACATAGGAACGATTTCCATCAGCATCTTCTGTAAAGAGACCTGCTGAAGCAGGACCCCAATAGAAGTTATTAGTACCAACTACAGAATGCATATAGTTAATTGCATGAACCAGCTGATCTAATTCTTCGTCTGTTAAAGTATCTTTGAATATACTCATATATGTATTTAATGTAGCAGAATCAACACCGGACATATTCTCAATCATAGGCATGTTAAGCCAAATGGGACGATATCTATATCCATCACCTTGTCCTTTTTCTGCAGGCATACCGGTAACATAAGTAAATGCATAGTGATGATTATTAATTTTTTCATCCCACATAGTAGTATTATCCAGCATAGAGTCCTTTGCAATAATGCCTTCTCTCACTAATTCATTTACAAACTTAAAATAATTTACCCAAACATCACTGTCAATTGATCTCTTCACCACCTGAGAAGGATCCTCAGCTGTTAAGTCTACATATGAGAAATAGTCCGTACGAGATCCTACACCCAGACACCAAGGAATATATACTGCCAGATACCAACTGTCAGTCTCTGTATTAGGTCCATAAAATACTTCTATCGGCTTTCCATCTTTTCCGACATATTCTCCGGTAGCCACTAAATCTTGAACACCTTCTAATAATTCCTTGAATTCTTCCAAACTGGTAATGTTTACATCATAAATCTGCTCTTCTGTAAAAGTACCATTTTCCATATAAATTTCTTCAATTTCATCCATCGTTAAAGCATCCGGATATAATGCAGTAAGAATATCATCACGCACCCAGATTGCATTACCTGTACCTACGCCGGCTGCATTAACAGGAGTATTTACAACGGAATTAAAATAATAGGAATCAAATTCCTCCGGATTATAGCCTGTGGTTGCATACAAGTTAGCCAACGCTGCACCCTGATTGTGTTCAATATATGGCACACCATAATATGCACCTTCTTCTGACTGCATTTGCTGATAGATAGTTGGGTAATTCTCTGTAGGAAGCCAATATTCTACCTGATCTAAATCACCATTCTCATAATACTCAGACAAATCAGCCAAATAGCCTTCATCATACAATGTTTTAATCTGAGAATCGATACTGTATCCCATAATAATCGTCGGCAAATCATTTGATGCAATTACCATTGGCATTTTGGCATCCATAGCCTGTCCGCCATTGTCAATACACTTATCCCAGTCGATTTTTACGCCGGTAACACGTTCAAATTCTTTCCATGCCACATCTGTTTCGGGATATGCGGAAAATGGATCCAAACCTGCATTGTTACCAGCGGCAAACCAAATGCTGATCTCCAACGTATCACCTGTCCAGTCTGGAAGCTCTGAAGTATCAGAAACTTCATTGAGCATCTCCCAATAGGGCTTTTCAGTATTTTCCTGCACAGAACTGCTTTCTACCTTTGAAGATGCATCCGGTGTTTCACCAGACACCGG
>JAZUCP010000207.1:0-2389 GCA_045639165.1 Acetatifactor sp.
TCATTCCAGACGCATCTGGTATAATAACGGATTTCTCGGTCTGCTTCGTCACAAAGTACCACCACCAGGGCATAGTCTGTATTTTTTTCCAGCAGATCCTTCAGCACGGTTTCTATCCGAATCACACCTTCTTCTTCCTCAAAAGCTTCCACTTGGATTTTCTCAATCAATCTGCTTCCGTCACAGCTTCTGACCTCCAGAGTGATCTCCTTTACCTCTTCGCCAAAGGTCTGCACTTGAAATGCTACTTTGCGGTTCTCATCCAGCTGTATGATGTTTGCGGCCATACTTGCCACATCCATTTTAGTGGTGTGACCATGCAATTCATTGACCTGAACATGGTCTTGCAAGAAGGTAACTACCGGCAATGTAGCCGCTCCCATCTTCATGGTCATATCATGATTGCCCCGATTCATAAATTTTCCGGCAATTACTACTGTCAGAATAAATGTTATAAGAAACACACCTGACTTTATCAGCAACTTCTTCATTCACATTCCTCCAGCAAATGCTTCAGTGTTGGTTCTATGTTCAAAAATTCCAAAAGCTCTTCTACACTACGCTCTTTTTTCATATGGACGGGACCGTTTTTCTTCACTGCGCGTATCAGCAGATTCTTAGGAGTATGCTCCATATCGATAAATTCCACAATCTGGGTATCATATCCCTGTGCCTCTAAAAGATTGGCTCTGACTGCGTCCGTAATCAAAGCAGATACTCGTTCCTTGATCAGTCCGTATTTCAGCAAGGGCTGCAACTGACTGCAGGTGATCTGCTTATTCACTTCATGCTGACAGCAAGGTACTGCCATAATCACTTTTGCTCCCCATTTTATGGCTTTTTCAATGGCGTAGTCCGTAGCCGTATCACAGGCATGGAGGGATACCACCATATCCACCGCATCCGCCCCTTCATAGGTACTGATATCTCCCACCTCAAAATGCAATCGATCATATCCGCATTTTTCGGCCAGCTCATTACAATGGACAATCACATCCTTCTTCAGATCCAGACCGGTAATGGTAATATCCCGCTTTTGCAGAACATGAAGATAATGATACATGGCAAAGGTGAGATAACTTTTTCCACATCCAAAATCGATAATACGGATGGTTCTATCCATAGGCAGTTTATCCAGAATATCTTCGATAAATTCCAGATATCGGTTGATCTGGCGGAATTTATCATAACGATTCTTAGCAATGCGGCCATCGGGGGTCTGAACGCCCAGGCCCACCAGAAAGTCTACCGGTTCCCCTTCCTTAAGGATATACTGTTTTTCCCGATTGTGGGACAGATCTCTGGGAGCCGCCTTGGAAAGCTCCGGATTTTGTGCAACTTTCTTTGTCTTAATGGTCATCTTCCCTTTTTTGCTTACCAGTATGGTGGCACTCATCTGGGTTGCTGCCATCTCGCACTGTTTCATAGTTCCTTGCAACAAGCTCTTTATCCGCTCCATCATTTCTTCCTTACCAAAGTTTTCATGGAACACCTGATTGCCCCGATATATAGTTTCCTGAAAAAGTAATTCTCCCTTAATTTCAACAGGACGAATCTTTATCTTTGAAGCATATTCCTTGTTCTGGGAATTGCTTAAAATAATCTGATTCAAATTCTGATTTAATATGTTTAAAAGTAATTCTCTTAATTCGCTCATCTTTCCCTCTATAACGCAATATAGTCATGGCATTGCCATGACTATATTGTACTTTCTTTACGCAGAAAGCTCAACTAAAAATTCCAAAAACTTCTTCTTGGATAATTACGTCTTTTGTATATTTCATGATTCATCAGCACAAAAAGCAATTCACGTAGGCCTTCCCACTTCTCATCGGAGTAATGTTTGTCAGGATTCTGCATCATTTCCTCCCGTTTGATCACATCCAACATGGAGCCTACCATTCTCTCCAACCCAAACCGATCCGGATATTCATCGTATATCATACTACCGACATAATCCATTCTATCCAGCATTTGGGACACTCTCTGCTGATACCGTTTTACCTCTCTGGGATACATCTGTTGGAAATACTCCAGATCCCGCATAGCATCTCTGCCATTGCCTTCACCCATTTGAGGATAAGCCATAAAAAAGGGCATAACCCTGCGATTAAAATCCATATAAATAAACACCTTTTTGTTTATCATATGATATCTTCCTCTGCCGTGTTACTCCGGTCTTTTACAAAAGAGGCTCCTCTACAATTAATGTAATACTTGAATTCTTGCCAATGCACGATGGAGTGCTGCTTCTGCCCGTACAACATCCACGCCTGCTGCCTTGGTACGGATTCTTTCTTCCGCACGTCTGCGTGCTTCATTAGCACGATTTACATCAATTTCTTCCGGCCATTCTACGATTTCTGCCAGAATCGTAATCTTCTCCGGC
>JAZUCP010000208.1:0-2932 GCA_045639165.1 Acetatifactor sp.
TAATCACAAAGATTCCCAGTTGATAAAAGGTTGTGCTTCTATCCAACTGTCCTTTTTTCTTCTGCTGGATAAGAACCTCCATATCCTTGATCTGTTCCCCAATATCTCCCAATAATTCTACGGCCTGACCGGATTCACAGGCCTGCATAATGGTAATACACAAAGTATCAATATATTTGTTATTAAATTTTCTCTGCAAGGTTTCCAACGCGCTGCCAAGATCAGCATTGACCACCAAATCTCCACACATATCCTTTAAAGCAGCATATAACCGAGGCTGCGATACACTGTTATAGCTCTCCATCAGTGCATTGGATACGTGTACACCGGCTCTGATCTGGATTGCCAGAGCACTGTACACAAGATCCAGTTCTGCCAGCATGGTTTCATTGTCCCTTTTATTTAGATATTCCAATAAAATTCCCGGTAAAAAAGCTCCAAAAATCGCCAAAACCATACCGATCCACAAACCATATCCGACCCCAATGCACATGCCTGATACACCTGCAAGAAAACAGACCGCCATGTAGGAAACCGGATTGATCCAATTGCCATAGTGAAATTTTGCACCGTTGGATGTTAAAAATTCATCCCATCTTTCGTAATCCCACCAGAGGCATCTGCTTTTTTTAGCCTTGATACACAAACTTTCATAAGCCTGCAAAACAACGTGTTTTGGTGAAACCGTACTTCCCAAATATAACAGACCTGCAAATACGCAAAGGGTCATAAAAGCTTTCACACACCATATCCAATGAGTTAACTCCATTTACTTCCCCCTATCTGTCAATTTTTCTGACTTGTCCATAAAATAGAAATACTATTAAAGCAATTCCCATTAGGCAGCCTCTTCCAATCCAGGTTTCAAACAATACATGCTCCATAGAAACTCCTGCCAGCTTTTCCACCGCCAGAAAAATAACGGCTGTCATTCCGCCCAAAATCAACATATTAATCCCAGCTTCCCTGGCCAGTGCTTTTCTTTCCTGGCTAAACTTCATATGTTCCCTGACAGATCTTCTGGATTGACTAACCAATATGGTAAAATCCGCTGAGTAACGCATGGTTACTTCTATATTCCGAATTACTTCCCTAAATTTAGGATGTTGGATCTTATTGCTCATGCTGACCAGGGCCGCCGAAGTATCCCCAAAGGTCTGGGCCTCATAATAACACTCTCGCAAAGCGCCTCTCAGTGGTTCTTCCAGATATCCGCTTATTTGGTACAAAATAGAGGTGATTTCTCCGGATGTAATGCTGTAATTTCCCAAAAAATCCAGAAACTTCAACAAATCTTCCTCTACTCGTTTATAGTTTCCCGCCATCATAATACTGATTAGTATATACTGTATCGCAAAAAATCCCGCCAAAGTCAGCATACCCTTCCATACCGCAACTCCCCATATTAACACACCCAAAGCAACGCCACTCACAACAAACACTTGAAACAGGATCCATCTCTCCGTAGTCAGAAAGGACCATTTGTGATACAGACCACTGTATAGCAGCATTTTATCCACCTTTTGAATCAAACCACCTTGCCTTGACCAGTTTTTTTGAACCCGCAGAACCACATTGTGAACCAGACTGTTTCTTCTAATCCACCAAAACATGCTTATAAATATGGCCAGCAGCTCTGCCCCCAGCAATATCCGCATTACCCATACAAATCTATCCATAGATCCGCTCATACTCCATTGATTCCTTTTCCTCGTTCCAGCCTTTATTACTATAGACCTGCTTTACCTTAAACCTTTCCATAAAAACAATTGTTTGAAAGCACTCCATCATTTTCATCAATTCCCTTCTGGAGTACCTGCTCTCATACATGGCATAATCCACCAGCTTATCCAAGGCCTTATCTGCCGAGGGAGCGTGAATGGTTGCCGCACACAACTGCCCCGTATATGCAGCGTTTAAGAGGTACAAAGCCTCTTCCCCCTTCACTTCACCGATGATAAAAAATTCAACATCCATGGTCAGCCCGGCGATACTGATATGCTTTAGATCATAATGAACCACACTCTCTCCCGTTCCCGGAAGGGAATGCAAAAACATCATATCCGGATGCCATTTGGTGGTAAGCTCATCCGCCTGCTGAGCAACCAACACTGCCATATTGTCAGGAAGCGTCTCCTTTAATGCATTTAAAATACTGGTTTTACCGGAGCTGTTGCCTCCGCAGATCAGGGTTGAACCGGTCCGAAATCTTTGAACCAAAAGCTCCGCCAGCTCTCTGGAAAGCATCTGGCACTCCACTAAATCCTGCATCAGCATAAAATCCCGGGGAACCTTTCGAATACAAAGATAGGGCTCATTATAAGTATTCACCAAGGGCATGGATATGGTAAATCTTAAAATAAAGCGAGGGTGGGATTCCGCATCCGTAAACCGCTGAATGGCATTCAGATTGGACAGATTTACCTGATTTTTGGTAGCCACATAATCCACAAACTGTCGGTATTCCCTTTCAGATTGAAAAGCAATCCCCGCATCCATTCGACTGCCTTTCCTTTTGATACGGATATTGTCATAGCTGATAATACGAATATCCGATATTTCTTCATCATCAATCAAAGGAGAAATGGTAGCATATCCGAAAATATACTGTTCAAACAGATTCACCAGCTCATGAATCTGCTCCCCTTCATATGTATATTGATCTCTGATAAATTCCTCCACCCGCAGCACGAAATCGTCCCGACTTAACGCTCCTTTTTTCATATCGATCAATACCTGCTGCTTTTGGGCTGAGAAATCATCCACTAAAATTTTTAATTTGGACTGCATTACAAAAAGCTTAACACCTCCCTTGCGAAACTAACTACCGTTGAAAATAACCGGAAGAATTCTTCCCAGAATTTAAGATCCTTTTTTGAAGAAATTCAGAATTTAAGAACATTGCAATGTATACTATTACAATATATTATAT
>JAZUCP010000209.1:0-4933 GCA_045639165.1 Acetatifactor sp.
TGTTAATGAATCAAGAACAATTGGCTGAACAGGGGTCGATTACGATTGTTGCCTTTGGCGACAGCATTACCCATGGAGCGGTGGGAGATGGTGAGATAGACTATGAATCGGTTTACTGGAATCGTTTGCGACAGAAAATAAATAGGGTAAGAAATTATGTGCCGGTTAATGTGATCAATGCGGGTATAGGTGGATTTACGGCGAAGCGATCACTGAATAGAATGGAGAAACAGGTTTTTTCATATGATCCGGATTTGATTATAATTTGCTTTGGATTAAATGATGTAAACGGTACCCTGGAGGATTATCTGGATTCCCTGGGAATCATATTTGAATGCTGCCTGAAGCAGGAAACGGATACTATTTTCATGACGCCCAATATGCTCAATACTTATGTGGCAGAAGGTACGGCCAAGCATCTGGTGGCCTATGCCGAAAGTACAGCCCGGATGCAATGCGAAGGAAGAATGGATGTTTATATGCAGGAGGCTGTAAAGCTTGCAAAGAATATGGGAATCGAAGTCTGTGATTGCTATAGTAAGTGGAAAGAAGTGAGTCAAACACAAGATACTACACAATTACTGGCCAATTATATCAATCATCCCATACGGGAAATGCACGAGCTCTTTGCACAGATGTTATTTGATACGATATTCCGGGAAGAATCTTTGGTGGAAGAGTGTGATGATAATTTACGATCCTTAATGTTTTCTCAACGGGCATAAAGTAGGTATTTTGCCACAAAATTTAGATTTATTTTATAGAAAGTACAGAACAAACATTCGATTTGTTCTGTACTTTCTTTTCCTGTTCTGGTATAATGTGCGTAAGACTAAATATGCAGAAAAAAGTAAATACTCGTGTAATGGGAGGAATACATGGAAAAAATTATTAAAGATACAATTCATGCAAAAGGTATTGACATAAGTATTTATACAACAAATTTTGAAAATGAGTTTATTTCGTTGACCGATATTGCAAAATATCGAAATGAAGATGACCCTAGATTTGTAATTCAGAACTGGATGAGAAATAGGAATACGATCGAATTCCTGGGAGTATGGGAAGAGTTACATAATCCTAATTTTAACCGTGTGCAATTCGAGGCGGTTAGAAATGAAGCCGGATTAAATCGTTTTGTGATGACACCGACAAAATGGATTATTCAAATGGATGCGATTGGTATAGTTTCAAAAGCAGGGCGTTATGGTGGTACATATGCTCATAGTGATATTGCAATGTCTTTTGCAACTTGGATATCTCCAGAATTTCAATTATATATCATGAAGGATTATAGGAGATTAAAGGCTGATGAAAATAGTCGATTGTCGCTGAGTTGGAATTTGAATAGAGAAATTTCTAAGTTGAATTATAGAATACATACTGATGCAATCAAGGAGAAGTTAATTCCTCCAGAATTAACACCGATGCAAATATCATATAAGTATGCATGTGAAGCAGATATGCTGAATGTTGTTTTGTTTGGCAAGACAGCAAAACAGTGGCGGGACGAAAATCCAAAGGAGAAAGGAAATATGCGAGATGTGGCTACAATCAATCAGTTGCTGATTCTTGCAAATTTGGAAAGTTATAATGCTGTCTTAATTAATCAAGGGAAAACGCAGGAAGAAAGAATGAAGCTGTTGCGTGAGCTTGTGGTGCATCAATTAAAAACATTGAATACGCTGAGTGTGAATAATTTACCAAGACTTGAAATGTAAAAAAGGATAATATTGCATATATAGGGACAAACTTTTTTACTAATGGAGGTGAAAATTATGCAGTCAGCTCAAAAATGCTTTAAACTTCAATCTGAATACAAGCCCACCGGAGACCAGCCCCAGGCAATCGAAGCTCTTGTAAAAGGCTTCCTGGAAGGCAATCAAGCCCAGACTTTATTAGGTGTTACGGGTTCGGGTAAGACTTTTACCATGGCCAATGTGATTCAGGGGTTGAATAAGCCCACCCTGGTCATTGCCCACAATAAGACCCTGGCGGGGCAGCTTTATGGGGAATTTAAGGAGTTTTTCCCGGATAATGCGGTGGAATTATTCATTTCTTATTATGATTATTACCAGCCGGAGGCGTATGTGCCTTCGTCCGATACTTATATTGCCAAGGATTCCTCCATCAATGATGAGATTGACAAGCTGCGGTTGTCGGCAACGGCGGCTCTTTCGGAGCGTCGGGATGTGATCGTGGTGGCCAGTGTTTCCTGTATTTATGGTCTGGGAAGCCCGGAGGATTATCAGGAGATGATCGTGTCCCTGCGTCCCGGAATGGTCAAGGACAGAGATCAGGTACTTCGGGAGTTGGTGGATATCCAGTACAACCGCAACGATATGGATGTGCAGAGAGGTACCTTCCGGGTGCGTGGTGATGTGGTGGAGATCTATCCGGCACAGGGCGGTGATTACTTGATCCGGGTGGAATTTTTCGGGGACGAGATTGACCGGATTTCAGAGGTAGAGGTGCTGACCGGAAAGACTCACGCATTATTGAATCATGTGGCTGTGTTTCCGGCGTCCCATTATGTAGTGGCTCCGGATAAAATAAAAAAAGCTTGTGATAATATTGAAATAGAATTGGCAGAGCGGGTAAAATACTTTAAGGGTGAAGATAAATTGATTGAGGCCCAGAGGATCTCTGAGAGAACCAATTTTGATATTGAGATGATGAGAGAGACGGGTTTTTGCTCCGGGATTGAGAATTATTCCAGACATTTAAGTTTTGGACTGCCTGGAATGCCGCCTATGACCCTGATGGATTATTTTGGGGATGATTATCTGATCATTATTGATGAGTCCCATATGACCATCCCTCAGATCAGAGGCATGTATGCGGGGGACCGTTCCAGAAAGGAAACGCTGGTGGAATACGGGTTTCGTCTGCCTTCCGCACTGGATAACAGGCCCTTGAATTTTGAGGAATTTGAGTCCCATATTGATCAAATCATGTTTGTGTCGGCTACACCTTCGGTGTATGAGGAGGAGCATGAGCTGATGCGGGTGGAGCAGATTATCCGTCCTACGGGACTGCTGGATCCGGAGGTGGATGTACGCCCGGTAGAGGGGCAGATCGATGATCTGATCGGAGAGATCCGCAAAGAGGTAGAACAGAAGAATAAGGTGCTGATCACCACACTTACCAAACGCATGGCGGAGGATTTGACTGCGTACATGAAGGAGGTTGGTATTCGGGTCAGATATATGCATTCGGATATTGATACTCTGGAGAGAGGGGAGATCATTCGTGATATGCGTCTGGATCTTTTTGATGTGCTGGTGGGAATCAACCTGCTGCGAGAGGGTCTTGACATTCCGGAGATTTCCATGGTGGCCATATTGGATGCGGATAAGGAAGGATTCTTAAGAAGTACGACTTCACTGATTCAGACCATCGGACGGGCTGCCCGAAATGCACAGGGGCGTGTTATTATGTATGCGGATAAGATCACGAATTCCATGAGGGAGGCTATTGAGGAGACCAACCGACGCCGGGAGATTCAGATGAAATACAATGAGGCACATGGAATTACCCCCCAGACCATTAAGAAAGCGGTTCGTGATCTGATCAGTATTACCAGAGAAGTGGCACCGGAGGAATTTAAGTTTGAAAAGGATCCGGAATCCATGGATTGTCAGGAATTGGAGAAATGTATAAAAGAGGTGCAGAAGAAGATGAAAAAAGCTGCGGCGGATCTGGATTTTGAGGCGGCGGCAGAGCTTCGTGACCGGATGATAGAATTAAAGAAGAAGCTTCAGGAGATGGAAGAATAATGGAAGAAACAGTGAAAATGCGGCCCAGAAAAGAATATATTAAGATTCGGGGGGCCAATGAACACAATTTAAAGGGCATAGATGTGGATATTCCCAGAAATGAGCTTGTGGTTCTGACAGGAATGTCAGGTTCGGGGAAGTCCTCCCTGGCATTTGACACCATATATGCGGAAGGGCAGAGAAGATACATGGAGTCTCTGTCTTCTTATGCGAGAATGTTCCTTGGACAGATGGAAAAGCCCAATGTGGAGAGTATAGAAGGTCTTTCACCGGCCATTTCCATCGATCAGAAGTCCACAAACCGCAATCCCCGATCTACTGTGGGAACGGTGACAGAGATTTATGATTATTTCAGATTATTGTATGCAAGGATCGGTGTTCCTCATTGTCCCAAATGTGGGCGTGTGATTTCTAAGCAAACCGTAGATCAGATGGTGGATCAGATCATGGAGTTGGGCGAGGGAAGTAGACTGCAGTTGCTTGCACCGGTGGTGCGGGGACGTAAGGGTGAGCATGTGAAAGTCTTTGACAGGGCCAAGAAAAGCGGTTATGTACGTGTGAGAGTTGACGGCAGCCTTTATGAACTGTCCGAGGAAATCAAGCTGGATAAGAATATCAAGCACAATATTGAAATCGTGGTGGATCGAATTGTGGTCAGGGACGGGATTCAGAAGCGTCTCACGGATTCCATCGAAAATGTACTGGTTCTTTCCGAGGGCATTGTGGAAGTGGATGTGATCGGTGGGGAGACCTTGAGCTTTAGTCAGAGCTTTTCCTGCCCGGATTGTAATATCAGCATCAGCGAAGTGGAGCCCAGAAGCTTTTCCTTTAACAATCCCTTTGGAGCCTGCCCGGATTGTGTGGGTCTGGGATATAAAATGGAATTTGACGTAAATCTGATGATTCCGGATATGCGTTTAAGTATCAATGAAAAGGCTATCGTGGTAAATGGCTGGCAGTCCTGCCACGAAAAGGGTAGCTTTACCAATGCCATTTTGCAGGCCTTATGTGAGAAATATCATTTTGATCTGGATACACCCTTTGAAGAATATCCGGAGGAGATCCGTAATATTTTATTATATGGAACCACAGAATCCGTAGACGTTTATTATGAAGGGCAGAGAGGAAAAGGGGTATATCCCATTACCTTTGAT
>JAZUCP010000210.1:0-7742 GCA_045639165.1 Acetatifactor sp.
CTGGGTATCGGTGAGATTACACTGACAGATATCTTAAAGGAATTGGAAAAGCCTGCGAGAGATCCACGTGATGATATGCCCAAGCCCATTCTTAGAAGTGATGTGTTGGATATGAAGGATCTAAAGCCGGGCATGATCTTAAAGGGAACCGTCAGAAATGTAATTGACTTCGGTGTGTTTGTAGACATCGGTGTGCATCAAGACGGATTGGTGCATATTTCCCAGATTACGGAGAAGTTTATCAAGCACCCTCTGGAAGCGGTCAGCGTTGGTGATATTGTGGATGTACAAGTATTGGATTGCGATGTGGCAAAGAAGAGGATCTCACTGACCATGAGAATCAAGAAGTCTTGACAAAAGCAGGACAGAATATTACAATTACAAAACAAAGTACAAGACATTTTTACAACTGAATAAGAGAACTGAAGTTACGAAAACAAATCTTCGGGGACGGGTGAAATTCCCTACTGGCAGTGAACATTCCCGGATGCATTTCATGCATGCCGTGAAGCAAGTCTGCGAGCCTGCGGCCGAACCGGTGAGAATCCGGTACCAACAGTATAGTCTGGATGAAAGGAGAATGAAAATGAGTGAACTGATTAAAAATGTAACGGAAAATGCAGTGTTTGTCTTGGAATTTCTTCTGATCATTGCAGGATTATTCCTAGTGGCACTTTTGGTGGAAAGAGTGGCTGACTGCAAGAATGATGTGAAGGGAAGACTGTTTACCACCAGAAAGGTGGCTATGATCGGTATGTTTTCTGCCATATCAATGATATTAATGCTGTTTGAAATGCCGCTGCCCTTTGCACCGCCCTTTTATAAGCTGGATCTGAGTGAATTGCCGGTATTGGTAGGTGGTTTTGCGTTCGGCCCGGCAGCAGCTGTCATGATTGAATTTGCCAAGATACTTTTAAAATTATTTGTAAAGGGGACCGGTACTGCTTTTGTAGGGGAATTGGCCAATTTTGCGGTAGGTTGCAGCTTTGTGTTGCCGGCCTCCATTGTGTACCTTTTCTGGAAAAAGAAAAAAGGAGCCATCGCAAGTTGTATTATAGGGACCTTTGTTTTAACAATATTCGGTTCTATGTTCAATGCTGTATATCTGCTTCCGGCGTTTTCTAAATTATATGGTATGCCTTTGGATATCATTTTGGGAATGGGAAGTGCTGTAAATCCTCTGATGACAGAGGGAAGCATGGTCAGTTTTGTGGTGTGCTGTGTGGTACCCATCAATCTGATCAAGGGTAGTGTGGTGTCGGTACTTACAATGTTGATATATAAGCCTCTTAGTCCTATAATTAAGAGTGGTTTGCAGAAATAGCTTGCATTTTGTTTGTCTTGTACTATAATAAAAGTAGTGGGTTGAAATTTAAATTTCAAGAAACATAAGAGCTTGAGAAGGGTAGGTTACAAAAGAATGAAAAAATTTATGCAGGAATTCAAAAAGTTTGCTTTGAAGGGCAATATGGTTGATTTAGCAGTTGGTATGATTATCGGTACAGCATTTAACGGTATTGTGAAATCATTGGTAGATGATATTTTCATGCCGGTGCTCAGTCTGTTTACCGGAAAACTGGATTTTGCTAACTGGTTTGTCGCATTGGATGGTAATGTATACCAAACAATCGAAGCAGCTAAGGAAGCCGGCGCTGCTACCTTAAATTATGGTAATTTCATTTCAGGTGTTATCAACTTTATTGTGATGGCTTTAGTGGTATTTATGATCGTGAAAGTTATGAATAACATGAAAGCAAAGGAGGAACCGGTTGCACCTGCGGCTCCTACAACCAAAAAATGTCCATACTGTAAGTCAGACATTTCTTTGGATGCTACAAGATGTCCTCACTGTACATCTTCACTTGAGTAAAATGAAAGGGGCTGCCAAAGCAAATCGGATGCTTGGCAGCCTTTATACGTGTATGAGCCGGAGGGATTATGTTAGAATACGATATTAAAATTACGGATAAAGAATTGTATGATTATATGATGGCACATTCCTATGCCAGTGCGTCGGGGATTCTGGGAAGCAGCTTGGGCGGACTGATGGTAGTGGTTGCATTGATGAATAGTCAGTGGATTTACTTAATCTGTGGAGTTGTGCTTCTTTTGTACCTTCCGGTAAATCTGAGAGTAAAAAGCAAGCAGCAGATCTTAAATAATCCGACTTTTAAAGAATCTTTGCATTATACCCTGGATGATCAGGGAATTACCATTTCTCAGGGTGATCAAAGCCAGAGCCAGAAGTGGGAAGATATGTACAAAGCTATTTCTACTAGCAAAAGTATTATTGTATATACCTCTAAGGTGAGCGCTACGATTTTCCCTAGAAAACAATTAGGGGAAGATACTGTAAAAGTAATTGGAATGATCTCCACCCATATGCCGCCTAAGAAAGTAAAGATACGTTATTAGAGAGTGAGGACAATAAGATGAGTTTGATTGTTTGGGATTCTTTTAGCCCGGATGAAACCTTTGCCATTGGGGAGCAGATCGGACGGGAAGCACAGCCCGGAGAAGTATATACTTTGATCGGTGATCTGGGAGTGGGAAAAACTGTATTTACCCAGGGCGTTGCCAAGGGACTTGGGATTAATGAGCGTGTAAACAGTCCTACATTTACCATTGTTCAGATATATGATAGTGGCAGACTGCCCTTTTATCACTTTGATGTGTATCGTATTGGTGATGTGGAGGAAATGGAAGAGATCGGATATCAGGATTGCTTTTACGGAGAAGGAATCTGTCTCATTGAATGGGCCAATCTGATTGAAGAGATTCTTCCCGATTCTTATAAAGAGATTACCATTGAAAAAGATCTGGAAAAAGGATTTGATTATCGTAAAATTACTATAGAAGAAAGAGGAAACCTATGAAAATTTTAGCGGTTGACAGTTCTGGCTTGGTGGCCAGTGTTGCAGTGGTTGAAGATGATGTGCTGCTGGCAGAGTACACTATGAATTATAAGAAGACACATTCCCAGACCTTGTTACCTATGTTGAATGAGATCAAAGAAATGATTGATCTGGATTTAAACAGTATAGATTATATTGCTGTGGCAGCGGGACCGGGATCATTTACCGGACTGCGTATCGGTTCGGCTACCGTAAAAGGGATGGGACTGGCTCTGAAAAAAGATATTGTGGAAGTACCTACCCTGGAGGGACTGGCTTTTAATCTCTGTGGTACGGATAAATTCGTCTGTCCTCTGATGGATGCCAGAAGAAATCAGGTATATACAGGGATTTACTGCTTTGAGGAAAAAGACCATGCATGGGTAATGGAAGCAGTTTGTGAACAATGTGCAGTGGATATCAGGGATATCATTGCCACCTGTAATGAACTGGGACATGAAGTAATTTTCTTAGGCGATGGTGTTCCGGTATACAAAAAGCAGATTGAGGAGCTGATGACGGTTCCTTATTCTTACGCACCTGCCAATATGAACAGACAGCGTGCGGCAAGCCTTGGCGCATTGGCATGTATTTATGCAAAAGAAGGCAAAGTAGTATCGGCAGCGGCTCACGAGCCGGAGTATTTGCGTAAAAGTCAGGCTGAAAGAGAAAGAGAAGAAGGAAGATGCTAAGATTTCGTAAAATAGAAGTGCAGGATGCGAAATGCTTAAGTGATCTGGCAAAAAGTGTATTTACCATGCCCTGGTCAGAAAATGCATTTGCTCATTTGGCGGAGGACCCCGACAGTATTTTTTTTGTGGCACTGGAGGATGAGGTTTTAATCGGCGGCTGCGGACTGACCCATATTGGGCTGGAAGGAGATATCCATAATGTGATGGTTGCTCCTGAATACAGAGGGAAAGGCATTGCAACTCGTATGCTCTCTGTTCTTTTGGAAGAAGGAGAAAAGCAGGGGATTCAGGAGTTTACCCTGGAGGTGCGTGTCAGCAATGTGGCGGCGATTAAAGTTTATGAAAAGTTGGGATTTGTGTCCGAAGGCATCCGTCCAAGATTTTATGAGCAGCCGGTGGAAGACGCCATGATCATGTGGAAGAGGTAAGGTGACAGAACTTACCAATCATAGTTGACTATATATTTGTTATACTATAGAAGTTAAAGAGTCAGAGAAATTACCAGGACGTAACTTAGAAAGGCAAGGATAAAATGCGAGTATATAGTAACAGACAGGAGAATCTGCTGGCGGAAGTGCATTGCAACTGCTGCGGCAAAAAAATGAAAGTAGAAAATGGTTTTCTTCGGGAAGGCAGCTTTCATGTTGAATATAATTTTGGATATTTCAGCAATAAAGATGGAATGAAGCATGTGTGGGACCTTTGTGAGGAATGTTATGACAGAATTACAAATGCCTTTTGTATTCTTCCGCAGGAAAGTGAAAATCTGGAACTTTTATAAATTGCTGGGATCTTTCGATCGACAGATCGGATAGACTGTCGGTAAAAAGAAATGGAGATATAAAATGCTGGATGTTTGTTTGTTGGGAACCGGTGGGATGATGCCATTGCCATACAGATGGCTCACATCACTGATGATGAGATATAATGGAAAGAGTATACTGATAGATTGCGGAGAGGGTACACAGGTTGCCATGAAGGAAAAGGGCTGGAGCCCCAAACCTATCGACATTATGTGCTTCACACATTATCATGCGGATCATATTAGTGGATTGCCGGGGATGCTTTTAACCATGGGGAATGCAGAACGTACGGAACCGCTGCTGATGATCGGTCCCAAGGGGCTGCAGAAGACTGTAAATGCGTTGCGGACCATTGCACCGGAGCTTCCTTTTGAGATTCAGTTTCAGGAAATAACAGAGACCAATCAGACATTTGCGTTCGACGGATTTAGAATAGAGGCCTTTAGGGTGCATCATAATGTCCCCTGCTATGGCTACAATATGGAGATCGATCGTATCGGTAAATTTCAGTTGGATAAAGCTCTGGAGCTGGGCATTCCCAAAGAGTGCTGGAGTCACCTGCAAAGAGGAGAAATTCAGGAACGGGATGGAAAAGTATATACGCCTGATATGGTACTTGGTGAAGCAAGAAAAGGACTGAAAGTAACCTATTGTACCGATTCACGTCCCACAGACAGTATTGTGGAACATGCGAAAGATGCGGATCTGTTTGTATGTGAGGGCATGTATGGAGAGCCTGATAAATTGGTAAAAGCCAAAGAGTACAAGCACATGACCATGTACGAAGCTGCTAAAATGGCCCGGAGTGCACAGGTAAAGGAAATGTGGCTGACTCACTACAGCCCCTCCTTTGTAAAGCCAGAGGAATATATGCCGGAAGTGAAAAAGATTTTCCCGGCTGCCATTGCTGCGAAAGATGGTCGCAGTGTGGATTTGATGTTTGAAGAATAAAGAGGTTTGAAAGGAAAAAATGGAAACAGCGAACAGAACAGAAGAAAAAGATGTTTTAATATTGGCAATTGAAAGTTCCTGTGATGAAACAGCAGCTGCGGTAGTAAAGAACGGACGGACCGTATTGTCCAACGTGATTTCCTCCCAGATTGCATTGCACACATTGTATGGCGGCGTGGTTCCGGAGATTGCATCCAGAAAACATATAGAGAAAATTAATCAGGTCATTGAAGAAGCTTTGGAAGAGGCCAAAGTAAATCTTCAGGATATTGACGCGATTGCGGTAACTTACGGTCCCGGACTGGTAGGTGCGCTTTTGGTAGGGGTTTCTGCAGCAAAAGCCATCAGCTTCTCCACAGGCATACCGCTGGTAGGTGTACACCACATAGAAGGACATATCAGTGCCAATTATATTGAAAACCAGGAATTGGAACCTCCGTATATCTGCCTGGTGGTATCCGGCGGACATTCTCATCTGGTGGTTGTGAAGGACTACGGTGAATATGAAATCATTGGACGTACCCGGGATGATGCGGCTGGTGAAGCTTTTGATAAAGTGGCGCGTGCCATTGGATTGGGATATCCGGGTGGTCCCAAGATTGATAAGCTTTCCAAAGAAGGCAATCCGGAAGCTATTCATTTCCCCAGAGCAAAGGTGGTGGATAATGAATACGACTTCAGCTTCAGTGGATTAAAATCGGCGGTTCTGAATTATCTGAATGGTTGTCAGATGAAAGGAGAGCAGATTTGCGAGGCAGACGTTGCGGCATCCTTCCAAAAAGCCGTAATTGATGTGTTAGTGGAGCATTCTCTCCATGCTGTGAAAAAATACGGTTATAAAAAGTTTGCTATTGCAGGTGGTGTTGCTTCCAACTCTTCTTTGAGAGGTGCTTTCGAGCAAGAATGTGCCAAGAGAAAGATTGCATTCTATCATCCAAGCCCCATATACTGCACAGACAATGCAGCAATGATTGGTGTGGCAGGATATTATGAATATCAAAAAGGTGCAAGAGATGGTTTGGATCTGAATGCAGTTCCCAATTTAAAGCTTGGTGAAAGATAACAGCTCTTAACCGGGAAGGATGGGATAGCCTATGAGAGAGAAAAAATGTACAGCTATAGTTTTGGCAGCCGGCGCCGGTAAAAGAATGCAGAGCAATGTTGCTAAGCAGTATTTACTTTTGAATGAAAAGCCGGTTTTGTGGTATGCATTAAATGTTTTTGAAAAAAGTTCCATCATTAATGAAATAATTCTAGTGGTTGGGAAGGGTGAAATTCCCTATTGCAGAGAAGAAATCGTAGAAAAGTATGGTTTCCAGAAAGTGGCTCATGTAATAGAAGGAGGAGCAGAGCGGTATCTGTCTGTATGGGAAGCGTTGAAGGTGCTTCAGAAGCAAAGTGGCGATGTACAATCAGACCGGGAGCGGGGGGTGGTATTTATCCATGACGGTGCCCGCCCGTTTGTAACGGAGGATATTTTAAGAGATACCTATGAGGCTACATTGCAGCATGGAGCCTGCGTAACCGGAATGCCTGTAAAAGATACCATAAAAATCAGCGACCAAGATGGTTTTGCAGTGCAGACACCCAATCGAAGGACCGTATGGCAGGTGCAGACCCCGCAAGTATTTGATAAGGATTTGATTTTGGAAGCATATGGCACCTTGATCCAAAACCTTGAGCAGATTAAAGCATCCGGAGTGGAGATTACAGATGATGCCATGGTGGTGGAAACCATGAAAAAGCAACCTGTAAAATTAGTAAAAGGGTCCTATATGAATATGAAGATTACGACCCCGGAGGATATGAAGATAGCCCAAAGTCTTTTATAGGCCTGGGCTGTTGATACGTCGGGAAGGTATCATTTCTTGTCTTAAAATAAGAACAAAAAAATATTTAAAAAACTTTAAAAAAGGTGTTGACAGATCAAAAGAGTTTTGATAGAATCATTATTGCCGCTGAGAACAAGCGGTCAAGTTCGGAGAGGTATCGAAGTGGTCATAACGAGGCGGTCTTGAAAACCGTTTGTCCGCAAGGGCGCGTGGGTTCGAATCCCACCCTCTCCGTTGGAGATTTCTCCAATGTTGATGAGAACTGAATATGTTTTTCATAGTCACCTTTTTTGGAGAAGTACCCAAGTGGTTGAAGGGACACCCCTGGAAAGGGTGCAGGTCGTTAATAGCGGCGCGAGGGTTCAAATCCCTCCTTCTCCGTAGGTTAGAAATAACCGAACAGTATAAAAGTACTGTGATGAAATATGCGAAACATATTTCTAAACGATGCGAAAGCATCGGTTTGATCTTTGACAAATAAACAACAATGCAACCTTGAAAATTCTTGAGAGTAAGCAGTATCAATACTGCGGATCGATGAAGATTCAAAAATTGAGAACAAACCAAAAA
>JAZUCP010000211.1:0-5542 GCA_045639165.1 Acetatifactor sp.
CACTTCCCCGGGATCCGAGATAGCCGGTGTTCCCGCATCGGTGATCAGTGCAATATTCTGCCCGTTCTGCATCTGTCCGATCAACTGATGGGCCTTCTCCACCTTATTATACTCATGATAGCTGGTCATAGGTGTATGAATATCAAAATGATTCAACAGCTTGATACTATTTCTGGTATCTTCTGCAGCGATCACATCCACCATATTCAATGTTTCAATCACCCGTGGCGTCATGTCCCCTAAGTTGCCGATGGGGGTGGCGCACAAATATAATTTTCCTGACATGCTGTATTTTCCTTATCTATGTTCCTGCGGTTCTTCCGCATATTTGTTTTTTCAGTATTCTACCTGCTTTTTACAAGCTTTACCAAGTGCTAAGATAGCAACCGCCCACAAACATCAGGCTTAATACCCATAAATATCATAAATCTCCGGCATATACACGCCCGGCTCCTTATACACGATCAACGGTTTTTCCACAGTCATGCGGGATTTTCCCCCGCGAACTGCCTCAAGAAGCACCATATTGGGCTCCTTATCCACAAATGGATATACCAATTGCATTCTCTTCGGTTCTAATTTATAGGCAGTCAAGGTAGTAATGATCTCCGCCAACCGAAAGGGTCTGTGGACCATATAAAAATGTCCGCCCGACTTTAAAAGTTTTGCTGCCTGACTTACCACATCCTCCAAGGTACATAATACCTCATGTCTGGCAATCGCTTTGGGTGCATCCGGATTGGTCAATCCATGCTGCCCGATCATATAGGGTGGATTGCAGGTAATCACATCAAAAGAAGCAGACTTAAAAATCCTGTCTGCTTCCTTGATATCCCCGGTTACAATATCTATTTTTTCAGACAATCCATTCAATGCAACGCTTCTTCGTGCCATATCCGCACTTTCTTCCTGGATCTCCAGTCCCGTCAAATGTCGGGCCTGCGTTTTTGCTTCCATCAAAATCGGAATAATCCCGGTTCCGGTGCCCATATCTAGCACCAGATCCCCCTTTTTTGCCTTCGCAAAACCGGACAGCAGCACTGCGTCCATTCCAAAACAGAATTTCTCAGGATTTTGAATGATCTGATAACCGTTTCTCTGCAATTCATCCAGACGTTCCTTTTCTTTCAATGTAACTTCTACATTGTTCTCCAGATTAATTGTCATCGAGTTTCGATCTTCCTTCCTGTTTCTCCAAGCGTTCCAATTCACGCATTTCTTCTTTTGTCAGTTCCATCTTTTCTTTTTTATGCTTTCTCTTAAAACGCAACTTGGAGGCTTCGTATTCTCTGATTTCCTTTTCATCATTTACATCTACGACCACTTTTACCAACTGACGAAGTACATTTACACTGTGTACCTCACCCTTCAGACCATCATCCGTGGTCACAAAATCACCAATGCCCGGAAGCTTACGATTCAACTCTTCATAGGTCTCTTCCTCATGCTTCAAGCAACACATCAATCTGCCGCAAACACCTGAAATCTTGGTGGGATTCAGAGACAGATTCTGCTCCTTGGCCATTTTAATGGATACCGGAATAAAATCGGACAAATGAGTATGGCAGCACAGAGGTCTGCCGCAGATACCGATACCCCCTACAATCTTGGTTTCATCTCTTACACCAATCTGACGCAGCTCGATCCTTGTCTTAAACACTGCTGCCAGATCCTTTACCAGTTCGCGGAAGTCAATTCTTCCGTCTGCAGTAAAGTAAAACAGCACTTTATTGTTATCAAAGGTGTACTCCGCATCAATCAGCTTCATCTCCAGACCATGCTTTCGAATTTTCTCCAGACAAATCTTGTAAGCTTCTTTTTCCTTTTCCTTATTGGCAGCTTCCTGTTCAATATCTCTCTGATTTGCCACACGGATAACCGGCTTCAAAGGCTGGATTACCTTGTCCTCCTCCACCTCTTTCATATCACCTACAACCGTACCGAACTCGATTCCTCTTGCCGTTTCTACAATGACAAAATCGCCTCTTTTAATACGAAGCTTGCCCGGATCAAAGAAATAAATCTTGCCCGCTGTACGAAATCTTACACCAACTACTTTAATCATCTATCTACCTCTTTTCTCACTATTTATCCATTCTCTTTCATATCTAAGAACAACAGCTCCATGGTAAGGTCAAAATTCACATTTGCCTCCAGGCGCTTCTTAGCCTTCGCCAACGCATGAATCACCGTCTCGATCCCTTCGTAGCTGCATCTTGCCACTACCTTACGGATAGCCTGGATTTCCTCCCGAAATACCAGACTGTTGGCATCTGCGGTTGCCTTAAACAGCAGTACATCCCGATACCAGATGGACATAATATCCAAATAATCACTGATCTCCAGCTTGTACTCATTGATCCTTTTAATGGCCTGAATGATTTCCTGAAGCTCCATATCATGGACATGCTTTAAAAGCCCCAATGCTTCATTTTTAACATTGTCAAATTCTTCACTGGAAGCCAAAGCTTTGGCTTTTCCCACATTTCCTCTGGCAAATGCCACACAGACATCCGCACGATAATCCGGTACCTGCAGCTCTTCCATCAGATACTTTCTGATCAGGCTGTCACTGACCGGCTTCATGTTCAGGGTCACACATCTGCTGAGAATCGTAGGCAACAAGGTCTGAAGATTGGACACCAGAAGCAGAATCACCACATAGGCCGGTGGTTCTTCCAGAGTCTTTAAAATGGCATTCTGTGCCTGTACCGTCATCTTTTCTGCTTCATTTATAATATAAACCTTGTACTTACTGCTATAAGGTTTGATGGCCACATCATTATTTACCTGTGCACGGATATCTTCCACACTGATGGTATTTGGCTTTTCGTGGGTCACATATATAATGTCCGGCTGATTCTTTGACAAGGCCTGCTTACAGGAATGGCATTGATTACAAGGCTCTGCTTCGCCTTTTTCACATTGTAGCGCCATTGCAAACACTCTTGCTATAAATTCCTTACCGGTGGATTTCTCTCCATGAATAATATAAGCATGAGATATTTTCCCTGTCAGCAATGCATTCTGCATATGCTCCTTGATCTGTTCCTGCCCTATAATACTCTGAAATCCCATCATCCTGCCCACCTGCCTTTATTCATTATGATCATGAATATATTGTACTATATTACCCAGACAGATGTCCAGACTTTCATTCTGAAAACGTACGGTAATTCCTGCCTCCCGGATCTTTTCCTCCGAAAAATCCTGACAGTCCGCCAGAAAACGTCTGCACATTTCTTCATATTTGGGTTCTTTCTGGCTTCGCTCCCTGTTCAAGGCTCTCTGCAGTCTTTCCCCGTCATCGATTTCTATGTACACCGGCAAGACCTTTTCCGGACCAAAATACTTTTTAATATTCACATAGGCTTCCAAGGTGCCGATCATGCAATAACTGCTCTTTTCCAGCTCCAGAGTATCGTCTGCTACCGTAAAGTACCGCCAAAGACCATACATCGTAATGTAAGATCTCTCCTCGATGATCCGATCGGCTTCCACCAAGTGCTGGTATCCTGCCTCATCCGTATAATAATAGTCTATACCATTCTTTTCCCCGGTCCGGATCGGACGGGTAGTATAGGGCACTATGGTCTTTAGCCCTAAAGTGCCCTCCTCCAATAATTTTCTGAAGATCGTATCCTTTCCCGATGAGCTTTTTCCCATCAGGCAAATGATTTTACCCATAAATTTATCTTACCTCAACTACTCTGATCATATTTGTGGTACCCGACATACCAAGAGGAAGTCCTGCAGTTACAACTACAATATCTCCCTTCTTAATATACCCTGCTTTCTTCGCAGATGCAATGGCATTTCTGAATAATTCTGATTCACTTTGTGCTTCTTCCAGCAAAATAGGTGTTACCCCCCACAAAAGGTTCATCTGTCTGCACACTCTTGGGCTGATAGTTCCGGCAATAATCTGACAATCCGGCTTATAATTAGACACCTTCGAAGCCGTAAAACCTGAAATCGTTACTGTGATAATTGCTGCCGCCTTCAGATCCATTGCGATGGAGCTGGTTGCATAGGAAATAGACTGCGTGATATCCTGAACCTCCGGATGTCCCATCTTATCCATACGTCCTCTGTTGTCAATGGCAATTTCTGCGGCTTCCGCAATGCGGGCCATGGTCTTTACCGCCTCAACAGGATAAACTCCGCCGGCGGTTTCTCCGGAAAGCATGATGGCAGTGGTTCCGTCAAAGATTGCATTGGCAATATCCGTTGCTTCCGCTCTGGTTGGTCTTGGATTTTTGATCATGGATTCCAGCATTTGTGTGGCAGTAATCACATGTTTACCTTTTGCATTGGCCAGCTTGATTAATCGCTTTTGGAGAACGGGAACCTCCTCCAACGGAATTTCCACCCCCATATCTCCCCTGGCCACCATAATACCGTCTGCAGCCTCCAGGATCTCTTCCACATTTTCAATGCCCTGCATATTCTCAATCTTGGCAATGATCTTTGTATCACTTCCCTTTACATCCAAAATCCGACGGATCTCCAAAATATCTTCCTTGGTTCTGGTAAAAGATGCTGCAATAAAATCAAATCCATTTTCTGCACCAAATTCAATATCCGCTCTGTCCACATCACTGATATAAGGCATGGACAACACTGCTCCCGGCACATTGATGCCTTTATGATTGGACACAAATCCCCCGTTCAGTACCCGGCAAACAATATCTGTTTCCGTGATTTCTTCAACTATCATTTCAATCAGACCATCATCGATCAAAATAGAGCTGCCTACCACAACATCATCCTTCAAATTTTTATAAGAAATAGCAGCTCTTTCATTGGTTCCCATGATTTCTTCCGTAGTCAATGTAAACTTTTGGCCGGCTTTCAGCTCCACCTTGCCACCTTCAAAATCTCTTAAACGGATTTCCGGTCCCTTGGTATCCAACAGCGTGGCAACCGGCAGGCCTAACTCCTCCCTGATCTTACAAATCCTGTCAAATTTAGCCTTTTGTTCCGCATGGGTATCGTGGGAAAAATTTAGTCTGGCCACATTCATACCGGCCAGCATCAACTCCCGTAATTTATCTTCTCCCTGACTGGCAGGTCCTATTGTGCAAATAATTTTGGTTTTTCTCATAATATGTCCCTCCAAAGATGTAATTAAATCCTCTATTTTGATTATTTTGCGTGATTTTCCAATCGATTATACCATTCATTGTTAAAAATAAATAGTCCAAAATTGCACAAACATTTAGAAAAACATCTAAATATAATTGACAATTTAATGCCTTTAATATATACTGAAATCAGTTCATTTAGATATTCTTCTAAATATTTATTTATAAGGAGGTACACCCATGGGATTTCAAGAAAGCTTCCGGGCATTATCGGACCCAACCCGAAGGGAAATTATTCATTTATTAAAAAACGAAAAGCTCCCTGTCAACGAAATTCTGGATCATTTTGATACTACCGGTGCCACGATTTCACATCATCTTTCTATATTAAAAGAGTGTGGGCTGGTAACCAGTGAAAAGAAGGGCAAATTTATCTATTACGAACTGAATCTCTC
>JAZUCP010000212.1:0-2834 GCA_045639165.1 Acetatifactor sp.
TCCACATGGGTCACAGCGGCACCTGCCTTGGCTGCGGAAAGGGTTGCACCGCCGGTGTAGGCAAAGAGGTTCAGCACCTTTACGGGCTTGTCAGCAGGCCGGTTCTTAGCTTCATTTCGGATAATTTGAGAGAACCAATCCCAGTTAGTTGCCTGTTCGGGGAAAAGACCGGTGTGCTTAAAGCTGAAGGGCTTTAAATGAAAGGTCAGTTGATTTTCCTTTATCCCATTGGGGCCGCCCAATTCATAACCGATGGTCCATTCATTGGGAAGATTGAAAAATTCCCATTCTCCGCCGCCCTTGGTACTTCTGTGATAATGTCCGTTTTTCTTTTTCCAGCCTTTGTGGTCATGAGGTGTGTTCCAGATGACCTGGGGATCCGGACGAACCAGGGTATAATCCCCCCAACGCTCCAGCTTTTCACCATTTGATGTATCTAAAACTTCATAATCTTTCCAATTGTCTGCAATCCACATATTTGATATTTTTCCTTTCCGTGCATATCGCAAAGTCAAGCTTAAACTTTCGAAATATAGTATTTGCCGGAACACGCCGGCTCCTTTTGCTACAGTATACAACAGAAACGGGAAGTATTCCAGTAGAAAACGGGAAAATCTTTTACGGATTGTGATTTTGGGGATTGCCTTAGGACGGATTTCTTCTATAATAATAATAGACTCGTATTTTGAAAGGATGAATATATATGTATTATATCGGAATTGATGTGGGCGGAACCAGTCTGGCGGCAGGCCTGGTGGATGAAAATTATCAAATTATATATAGGAAGAGTGTGCCTACGGACCGCAATGTGAATGCACAGCAGATGGTGGAAGTGCTGGCGGATCTGGCACAGGCTGTGATGACGGGAGCCGGTATTCAGAAAGAAGCAGTAAAGAGCATCGGTCTGGGGGTACCGGGAACAGCCAATTTAAAGACCGGACAGATTGAGTATGCCAATAATCTGCCATTCTGTCAGGGCGAGCTGAGAAAGGAATTAAAGGAAAAAACCGGAATTGAAGTGTATTTTGACAATGATGCAAATGCAGCCGCATGGGGAGAATACCTTATGTGTGAGAACAAGCCGGATTCTTTTGTGATGGTTACCCTGGGGACAGGCATCGGCTGCGGCATTGTTTTGAACGGAAAGCTTTTTAGAGGTGTGAATTATGCGGCGGGAGAGATTGGTCATATGACTGTAAAGCATAATGGCAGACCATGCCCTTGTGGAAGAAAAGGCTGTCTGGAGCTGTATGCTTCTGCCAAGGCACTGGTTGAGCAGGCAAAGAAGAAGATGCAGAAAAGAGAAGATAGTATTCTGTGGGAGCTGTGCGATAGTAATATAGAAGAAATGGATGGCCGTAAATTCTTTCAGGCAGTCCGCATGGAGGATGAATGTGCTCTTAAGGTGCGGAAATGGTTTGCAAAATATCTGGGTGAAGGATTGCTTGACCTGATCAATACCTTGCAGCCGGAGGTGATCTGTATCGGCGGCGGAATTAGTAAGGCAGCAGATCTTTTTATGCCCCAGGTAGAGAAGAGAGTGGCGGAAAAGGTATACTCCAGAGATTCAGCACGGAATACAAAGCTGATGGCTGCAAAGCTGGGAAATGATGCCGGCATTATCGGTGCAGCTATGCTGCATTTGTGTGATGGAGAGATGAAAAAGGATTGTACGGAATAAAAAACAATTTTTTTGAAAATTTTAGAAAAAAGTTCTTGCATTTTTAGGAAAGTGCATATATACTTATTCTTGCTGTGGCATGATAGCGATGAAGCGTGAGGTTGCTGCCTTTGAGGAATTTAGGCAGGTTTTCCGTGGAGCGAATGTCAAGTTAGGAAACTGACGACAAGTCACTGTACAAACAATCTAATCTACACTATGTAGAAGACGTGAGAGACAGAATGATTCTGCCTCTATGTGAGTCGGACCGGGATAACGTTGCACGAAGGTCGGGAGCACGCACGTAAGGAGTGTACAGTCACCGCTTGTCGTACTTAGATCAGAAAGTGCGAAAAGGAGGCGACTTTTTTTATGGCAAGTCAGGTAATGAGAATTACATTAAAGGCTTATGATCATCAGTTAGTTGATGCATCTGCTAAGAAAATTATCGAAACAGTTAAGAAGAATGGTTCACAGGTGAGCGGACCGGTACCTCTTCCTACCAAGAAGGAAGTTGTTACTATCTTAAGAGCAGTACACAAGTACAAAGACTCCAGAGAACAGTTCGAACAGAGAACCCATAAGAGACTGATCGATATCATTACACCAACCCAGAAGACTGTAGATGCTCTGCAGAGACTGGAAATGCCAGCTGGTGTTTACATCGACATCAAAATGAAGACCAAATAATTGGAATTCAGTTTGAAAATTAAAGAAACTAATTAATCCCCTACTAGTATGGACACGCCAGTTCGTGCCCCGCTGTAGAACAAACAGGAGGAAAACATGAAGAAAGCAATTTTAGCTACTAAAGTCGGAATGACTCAAATCTTCAATGAAGACGGTGTTCTGGTTCCGGTTACCGTGCTTCAGGCAGGCCCTTGTGTTGTAACCCAGGTTAAGACAGTTGAAAACGACGGTTACAAAGCAGTACAGGTTGGCTTCGTAGAAAAGAAAGATAAAATCGTTAACAAGGATGCAAGTGGAAAGAAAGAAGTGATCCACAGACATGGTGTTAACAAGGCAGAAGCAGGCCACTTCAAGAAAGCTGGTACTACTTCTAAGAGATATGTAAGAGAGTTCAAGTTTGAGAACGCTGAAGAATATACCTTAGGCGCAGAGATCAAGGCTGACATCTTCGCAGCAGGCGATAAGATTGATGCTTCTGCAATCT
>JAZUCP010000213.1:0-11120 GCA_045639165.1 Acetatifactor sp.
GCATTCTTCGTACTTGCCTGCTTAGTAGCAGTTCAGAACAAGATTAAAAACGGCAAAAAGAAAGCTGGTCTTCCTGTAAAAGAAACAGCAGGTTGCGGTGATTGTGCAAACTGCGGTAAAGCAGGATGCGGCGGCAAATTCTTTGATACAACAGTAGAAAGCAAATAGGAGGAGAGAAAATGAAAGAATTATTACTCGTCATCATTGGTTCTGCTGTAGTTAACAACGTAATTTTAGCCCAGTTCTTAGGTCTTTGTCCTTTCCTTGGTGTATCCAAGAAGACCAATACGGCAGCCGGCATGGGAGTAGCAGTTATCTTTGTAATTACTTTGGCAAGTGCTGTTGCGGGATTGATGTATCAGTTTATACTGGTTCCACTGCATATTGAATATTTGCAGACCATTTGTTTTATTCTGGTGATCGCGGCACTGGTTCAGTTTGTGGAAATGTTCTTAAAGAAGGCAATCCCTGCATTGTATGAAGCATTGGGTGTATATCTTCCTTTGATTACCACCAACTGTGCAGTACTGGGTGTTGCTCTTACCAATGTACAAAAGGAATACGGTATTCTGGCAGGTATTGTGAATGGATTTGCAACGGCCTTGGGCTTTACCATTTCCATTATTATTCTGGCAGGTATCCGTGAAAAGATTGAACATAATGATTTCCCTGAATCCTTCAAGGGTATGCCTATGGTGCTGGTGACTGCCGGACTTATGGCCATCGCCTTCTGTGGATTCTCCGGATTGTTATAAGGGAAGGAGAATGAATTATGATTAAGGGAATTATCATAGCGGCACTGATCGTAGGTGCAATTGGTATTTTTATCGGCTTATTTTTAGGCGTAGCCGGTTTGAAGTTTAAAGTGGAAGTGGATCCAAAGGAAGAAGCTGTTTTAGGGGCACTTCCGGGAAATAACTGTGGCGGCTGTGGATTTGCAGGCTGTTCCGGTCTGGCAGCAGCAATCGCAAAGGGGGAAGCTCCCGTCAATGCCTGTCCCGTAGGCGGAGAAGCGGTGGGCAATAAAATTGCGGAAATCATGGGCGTTGCCGCAGAAAGTACAGAACCCATGGTGGCTTATGTACATTGTCAGGGTACTTGTGACAAGGCAAAATCTGATTATACCTATACAGGTGTGGAGGACTGCCGCATGGCTGCATTCGTTCCAAACGGAGGCCCGAAAGCTTGTAATAGCGGATGTCTTGGTTTCGGGAACTGTGTGAAGGCATGTCCCTTTGATGCCATTCACATCGTGGACGGTGTGGCGAAAGTGGATGCGGAAACCTGTAAAGCCTGCAGCAAATGTGTAGCAGCCTGCCCTAAGCAGTTGATCAGTCTGATTCCGAAAAAGGCGAAGATCGAAGTTGCATGCAGCTCTACGGATAAAGGTCCTATCGCCATGAAGGCCTGTGATGTGGCATGTATCGGATGTGGTATCTGCGTAAAGAATTGTCCCAATCAGGCAATTCGGGTAGAGAATTTCCATGCCATCATCGATCATGAGAAATGTATAGGATGTGGTATCTGCAAGGAAAAATGTCCGAAAAAAGCCATTGTGGAGCTTTAATTATGAAAGAGAACCATTTGTAAGGTAAAACTTGCAGACGGTTCTCTTTCGTAATTTAATGTGATAAAGTAATTGCATTTCATATTTTCATATGATATAATGAGGTTTAATTTAGACAATATATTTGCATAAGGAGGAAGTTATGGAAGTATTATATAGAAGTACCAGAGGGGGAGCAGAATCGGTAAAAGCATCCCAGGCGATTTTAAAGGGATTGCCGGATGACGGAGGTCTGTTTGTACCTGATTGTATTCCGGTTTTAGATAAAAGCTTAGAAGAACTGTCCAAGATGAGCTATCAGGAAGTTGCTTATGAGGTAATGAAGCTCTTTTTGACAGATTTTACAGAGGAAGAGTTAAAGAATTGTATCAACAGAGCTTATGATGCAAAGTTTGACACAGAAGAGATCGCTCCTTTAGTTGAGGCTCAGGGTACATACTATCTGGAATTATTCCATGGTTCCACCATTGCTTTTAAGGATATGGCTTTATCCATCCTGCCTCATTTATTGACCACTTCTGCAAAGAAGAACAATATTCAGAATGAGATTGTGATCCTGACCGCAACTTCCGGAGATACCGGAAAGGCTGCATTGGCAGGATTTGCAGAGGTAGAAGGTACCAGAATCATTGTCTTTTATCCCAAGAATGGTGTAAGCCCCATTCAGGAAAAGCAGATGGTTACCCAAAAAGGAGAGAATACCTTTGTGGTAGGTATCCATGGTAATTTCGATGATGCACAGACTGGCGTAAAGAAGATCTTCGGTGACAAAGAGCTGGCAGCAGAGATGGATCAGAAGGGATTCCAGTTCTCATCAGCTAACTCCATTAATATCGGACGACTGGTACCCCAGATCGTTTACTATGTGTATGCTTATGTAAAGCTTTTGGCTGAAGACAGAGTGACAGAAGGTGAAAAGATCAATGTAGTAGTTCCCACCGGTAATTTCGGTAATATTCTTGCTGCATTTTTTGCAAAGAACATGGGACTGCCCATTGCAAAACTGATCTGTGCCTCCAATGAAAATAAAGTATTGTATGATTTCTTCAGTACCGGTGTTTATGACCGCAACAGGGAGTTTATGCTGACCACTTCACCATCCATGGATATTCTTATCTCCAGCAATCTGGAGCGATTGATTTACCGTATTTGCGGCAATGACGCAGAGAAAAATGCTGCATTTATGCGTCAGTTAAGCGAGACAGGTAAATATGAGATTACCGAAGAGATGAAGCATCAGCTGGATGAATTCTACGGCAACTATGCAGATGAAGCAGAAACTGCCAAGGCCATCAAGGATCTGTATGAGGACTGTGGTTATGTAATCGATACCCATACCGCTGTTGCAGCCAGCGTTTACAAGAAATATGTGGCTGAAACAAAGGATGAGACCAAGACTGTTATCGCATCTACTGCAAGCCCTTATAAATTCACTACAAATGTACTGGGTGCCATTGATGCAAAGTACAATGAATTATCTGATTTTGAGCAGGTGGATGAATTGGCTAAGGTTGCCAATGTGACTGTCCCCAATGCCATCGAAGAGATTCGCAATGCACCGATCCGACACAAGAATGTCTGTGAAGTGAATGAAATGAAGCAGGTAGTAAAGAATTTCCTTGGAATTTAAAGTAATATGAGATAATGGGTTGGACCTGAGGTTCAGCCCTTTTCTTAAATATTTATCTGAAATTCACAATTTGAACATAAATATGCGTTATATTAGAATATAAAGAAATACGAGGGGGGATCGGCATGGACAAAAAGAGAATTCTTGTGGTGGATGATGAAAGCAGAATGAGAAAGCTGGTTCGTGATTTCCTGGTGAAAAGTGATTTTGAGGTAGTGGAAGCTGAAAATGGTGAACAGGCTGTGGAAATCTTCTTTGAGGATAAAAATATAGATTTAATCGTCCTGGATGTAATGATGCCCCGCATGGATGGCTGGCAGACCTGCAAGCAGATACGGGAATATTCCAAAGTACCAATTATCATGCTGACCGCCAGATCGGATGAAAGAGATGAACTCCAGGGATTTAATCTGGGCGTGGATGAATACATTACCAAACCCTTCAGTCCCAAAATACTGGTGGCAAGAATCGAAGCCATCCTTCGCCGAACCAACCAATATAACAAAACAGAAAAAATCCTGTGCGGAACCATTGAAATCGACAAAGTAGCTCATCTGGTCATGATCGACGGGAAACAGATCGACCTAAGCTACAAAGAGTTTGAACTCCTGACCTACTTTGTGGAAAATAAAGGAATCGCCTTATCCAGAGAAAAGATCTTAAATAATGTGTGGAACTATGATTACTTTGGCGATGCCAGAACCATCGATACCCACGTTAAAAAACTGCGAAGCAAGATGGGTGAAAAAGGCGACATGATCAAAACCATCTGGGGCATGGGGTACAAGATGGAAGAGCTATGAGCCATGCAAAAAGAAGAACAGACACTCGATGCAAGTTTACTTGCATGAGAGTGAATGTTCTTCTTTTTATTTGGCGACAGCCAAACAGCGAGATGAAGTGAAACGGAATCGAGCTGACATGGCGAGTAAAGCGAAGTGCGTAGCACGGAAGTTGCGAATGGCCGAGGTTGCGGGAGTGCGAAGCACGTAGCAACCGGTCTGAGCGGTGTGGCGAAAAAAATAAAAAACACTTGCTATTCCTCATAAAGTCTGCTATTATATAATTAGTAAAAGGCAATCGCCACAGAGTGGTTGACCAATATAGAGACAAAAGCCTTCCCAGACCGTTCAAAGTACAGGGAAGGTTTTTGTTATTTTAGTGACATATCAAGAAATGAGGAACCAAAACCATGAAATCCCTATTCGAAAAGCATGAAACACCCGTCTGCATATCCCTAATCGTTTTATATGTAGTGATCAATATGTATTGCGTGCAGAATTACGGAATCGCGGATTATCGAAGCACGATCATTAATACCATACTTTCGGTGTTTATATTACTTTTGGTCATAGGTCTGAAAAGAGTATCTTTTTATGGCTTAACAAAAGTAACTAACTGGAAAGGATACCTGTATTTTATTCCTTTAATGCTTATTATTTCTGTGAATCTGTGGAATGGAATCCATATTAATAATACCCCAAGGGAAATTGTATTTCACATTTTAACCATGTTCAATATCGGTTTTCTGGAGGAGATTATCTTTCGGGGATTCCTGTTTAAGATGATGGCGAAGGACAATGAAAAATCAGCGATAGCAGTCAGCTCCATTACGTTTGGTATCGGACATATTGTGAATCTGTTCAATGGAGCTGATCTGATTCCTACATTCATGCAGATTGGCTATGCAATATCCATAGGATACTTGTTTGTTATTATATTTTATAAGAGCAAATCATTGATTCCCTGTATTGTGGCCCATGGATTGAACAATGCACTTTCCATATTTAATGTTGAAAATGAAGTGTCATTATACATAGCCTCTGTATTTTTGATGGTGGTTCCGTTGGCTTATGCAGTCTATATCAACAAAACCATTAAAGAGTAAAATTAGATATTACCTCCCCAACTGCCAAAAAGCCACAGCACTTGCGGCAGCCACGTTCAGAGAATCTACCTCATGGGACATGGGAATTTTAACGGTATAATCACAGTCTGCGATGGTACCTTTTGCCAGGCCATCCCCTTCTGTACCAAGGATAATGGCAAGCTTTTCCTGCCTTTGCAGAATAGGATCATCAATCCAGATGGAATCATCGCTTAAAGCCATAGCAGCAGTTTTAAATCCCAGAGCCTTTAATTCTTCCATGCCGGGGTGGGGCCAGCCGGAAGCTTCGTTAAACTCTCCACCCAGATAGGTCCAGGGGATCTGGAAGACAGTTCCCATACTGACCCTGATGGCACGACGATACAAAGGATTGCTGCAGGCAGGAGTCAGAAGAACGGCATCCATATTCAGGGCAGCCGCACTGCGGAAAATCGCACCGATATTGGTAGGATTCATCACGTTTTCCAGGATAGCGATACGACGGGCGCCGGCACAGACTTCTGTTACAGAGGGAAGGGGCTTGCGGTACATGGCGCAGAGCACACCTCTGGTCAACTGGAAACCGGTCAATTGTGTCAAGATATCGAATTCTGCCGTATAAACAGGGACGTCTTCACAGCGAGCGATGAGAGCTTGGGCCTCCCCTGTGATATGCTTCTTCTCCAGCAAAAAGGAAACCGGTGTATAGCCGGCGTTTAATGCCCGTTCCACAACTTTAGGACTTTCAGCGATGAAAAGTCCTTTTTTTGGTTCATGACGATTGATGAGCTGGTTCTCATTCAGGCGGGCGTATACATCCAGTTGGGGTGCGTTAAAATCAGTTATTTCGATGATATTTGGCATATAAACTCCTTAAAATATGAAAGATCCGGAAATTATAATTGTAAATATTATAATGTTTTACGTAGAATGTGTCAAACAACCAGGAGAATTTATTAATTTACATTATTTTTATGGAAATTCTCTTGAAAAAGCTATATACTATATAGATAGGAAAACTTTGGAGGTTAGAACGATGAAGATTGTTGTACTGGCAGGAGGCATCAGCACAGAAAGAGATGTGTCATTGTCCTCAGGAACAGGTATTTATAAAGCATTAAAAGCAAAGGGACATCAGGTGATTCTGATAGATGTATTTTTAGGAATTCCGGGAGAAATCTCAGAAGATGTATTTACCCTGGAAAAAGACTGGGCGGCAGATATGAAGGGGATTTCTACGGAGATCACAGATATCGCTCAGATCTTGGCTATGAGACCGGATTACAAGAAGAATTTCTTTGGACCAAATGTGATCACACTCTGTCAGCAGGCGGATGTGGTGTTCATGGCGTTGCATGGTGCAGAAGGTGAAAATGGAAAGATTCAAGCATGCTTTGATCTGATGGGTATCCGTTATACCGGAACCGATCATATCAGCAGTGCCATTGCTATGGATAAAGCTATTTCCAAGGAATTATTCAGACAAAATGGTATCCCTACACCGGAAGGAACACATCTGAAAAAGGGAGAAGAGGACTTACGGACAGTGCCCCTTCCATTGGTAGTAAAGTGCTGCAATGGTGGTTCCAGTGTGGGTACGGTGATCGTGCAGAAGGAAGAAGATTACGAAGCAGCCAAAAAAGAGGCCTTCCGTTATGATGATAAGATTATTGTTGAGCAATATATCAAGGGTAGAGAGTTCAGTGTAGGCGTCATCGATGGAAAGGCACTGCCCATTATTGAGATCGCCCCGATTACCGGTTTCTACGATTATAAGAACAAGTATCAGGCCGGTTCAGCCATAGAAACATGTCCTGCGGAGCTTTCAGAAGAGAAGACCTTGGAGATGCAGGGATATGCAGAAGCAGTGTTTAAGGCTCTTCGCTTGAAAAATTATGCCCGTATGGACTTTATGCTGGCGGAAAATGGAGATATGTATTGTCTGGAAGCGAATACCTTGCCGGGCATGACACCTACCTCGCTGCTGCCACAGGAAGCACAGGCAGTGGGAATTTCCTATGGAGATCTGTGTGAATTGCTGATCGAGATCTCTTTGAAGAAGGAGTAGTACATATGCAAAATATGACTTTAGAAAATATTGCTGCATGTTTGAACCGTCCGCTGCATCAGGCATCGGGAAAAGAGAAGATGGAAATTATGGGAGCCGTATTGGATTCCCGTAAGGTGGAGCAGGGATATGCATTTTTTGCAACAAAGGGTGAGCGAGTGGATGGTCATAGCTTTATTCCCCAGGTTGCAGAAAAAGGTGCGGCACTTGTGATCTGTCAGGATGCTCCCACAGTGGATATACCCTATATTTTGGTGGAAGATACTTTTGCCGCACTGAAAAAGGTGGCGGAATATTACAGACAGCAGCTTCAGATCCCCATCATTGGGGTGACCGGAAGCGTAGGAAAGACCAGCACCAAGGAAATGATCGCGGCGGGGCTTAGCAAGAAGTTTCGTGTGCTGAAAACCCAGGGCAATTTTAACAATGAAGTAGGTCTTCCTCTGACGATTTTAAGCATCCGCAAGGAGCATGAAGCAGCTGTGGTAGAGATGGGAATCAGTGATTTCGGTGAGATGCATCGCCTGAGTCAGATCGCCAGACCGGATATTTGTGTGATCACCAACATTGGACAGTGCCATCTGGAAAATCTGATTGACAGAGACGGCGTATTTCGTGCCAAGACGGAGATGTTTGACTTCATGGCCAAGGATGGCTATGTGGTCTTAAATGGAGATGATGATAAGCTTGCCGCAGTACAGCAGGTAAATGGAAGAGTGCCATATTTCTTCGGAATGGAAGAAAAAGATGTATTTGCCACAGAGGTTCAGAATCATGGCCTCTTTGGAAGCAACTTCAAGATGCATTTATGCGGGGAGGTGTTGGATGCACAGGTGCCCTTGCCGGGACACCACATGGTGATCAATGCTCTGGCAGCAGCTTGTGTGGGAAGAATCCTTGGGATGAGTAATGAAGATATTTTGGAAGGAATCGCCTCTGTACAATCAACTGCAGGACGCAGCAATATTATGAAGCTGGCGGACAAAACGGTGATTGACGATTGTTATAATGCCAATCCGGTATCCATGAAAAGTGCCATTGACCTTTTGATGATGGCTACAGGACCGAAATGTGTGATCCTGGGAGATATGTTTGAATTGGGAGCAGATGAACTGGCTTTGCACAGAGAAGTAGGACAGTATGCGGCTTTGGCCAGACTGGACAGAATGATCTTTATCGGAAAACTGGCAGAGCAGATGTACCAGGGGGCCTTGAAGCTTCGTGCTACACCTGAGTACTACCCGGATAAGGCGGCATTTTTTGAGGCATGTAAACAAGAGGATTTTGCGGATAGGACTGTTTTGGTAAAAGCGTCCCATGGTATGCATTTTGAAGAGATTGTAGAGTGGCTACAAATATTATGAGAGTAATACGAATTTTTTTGATCATTATCAGCATCCTGTTTTTCGTCTGGTTTGCCTTGCCCCTTAGTCTTTCCGTCAGTCTGAATCTCGGGAATGTAACGGGGCTTGGGCTGTCAGTTTTATTGCTTTTATATAGTATATGGATGCCGATGGTGCATAGATGGATAGCAGCCTGGCGAATTCATAGGATAATGAAATGGTTTTGGCGCGGAAGTCTGGTGATCATGGGAATCATCCTAGGGTTGGTAATCCTGGAGTCTGCCTGTATGATACGGGCTGCTTGCAGAAAGCCGGCTAAGGAGGCCACAGTGGTGGTATTGGGCTGTCGGGTTTACGGACAGCGGGCTAGCCTGTCCATGGTAGAACGTTTGGAAGCTGCCTATGAGTATCTGACAGAGAATGAAGATGCAGTTTGCATCTTGTCCGGTGGACAAGGTCCCGGCGAGGACATTACGGAAGCGGAATGCATGTATCGCTGGCTGGTGAACAAAGGGATCGATCCTCAGCGTTTGTATAAGGAAGAAGAATCCGCCAGTACCAGAGAAAATCTTGCTTTTTCCAAGCGGCTTATTGAGGCGGAAGGATTAAATCCTGCTATAGCCATCACTACCAGTGAATATCATCAATATCGTGCCGGCAGGATTGCAAAAGGCTTGGATATGGAATATGGAGCCATTCCCGGCTGGACAGCCATATGGCTGTTTCCCACGTATTATGTAAGGGAGCTGTATGGGATATTATATGAGTGGATTATGTAGGGAACCATGAGGTTTCGGGGAGATAAAATCCTCGAAACCTCATGGCTTTTTAGAACAGAATTTCAAACAATTTTTGGGGCAAACCTGAGCACATTTTCCGCATTTAATACATTCCGCAGAAATGGATATCTTCTCCGGCGGAAGGTCTACCGGACAGGCTTTCTGGCAGGCCATACAATGGATACAGTCATCCTTGTACCACTGGATCTGTACCAGACTGAATCGGTTAAACCAACCGTAGATGGCCCCCAGAGGACATAGGTACTGGCAAAATGGCCGATATATTTTAGCGGACAGTATCATCAAAAGTAGTAAAATACCCAGCTTCCAGTAAAATAATCCGCCTGCCTGTGCTCGCAGATCCCCATTGGTCGCCAGCAGGGGAAGGGCGCCCATAAAAGTGCCGGAGGGACATAAGTACTTACAAAAAGCAGGTATTTTGGCAAAGCCTTTGAAGAGGAACGCAGAACCCAGGAATACAAGACCAAAGAGCACAAGGTACTTTCCGTATTTTAAATATTTATGGCCCGGCAGATGCTTTCTCTTTTTAAACACAGGGATTTTATGTAGCAGATCCTGCAGCAGCCCGAAAGGGCACATCCAGCCGCAGATAAATCTGCCGAAAATACTTCCAAACAGGAAGAAAAAGCCCAGTGCTGCAAAGGGGAATTCCAGATTTCGTTTGTTCAATGCAGCCTGTAACGCCCCCAGAGGGCAGGAGCCAATGGCTCCGGGACAGGAATAGCAGTTTAGTCCAGGGACACAGGTATATTTTAAAGAGCCTTTATAGATTTTGCCGCTCATAAAACCATAGACATAGCCGTTGGTAAGGATGGTATATATAATCTGAAAAAGCAAACGTATTTTAGAGAGCTTGGATTTGAGCATGTAAGTTAACGCCTTTCTACTGCTGTAAAATATGTGTGAATCGGATTAACCGATACCGATACATTCCAGACAGATCATCACTGCCTTGCGGAAGATGTCTGTAAACTGGTCATTTATAAATCCGAAGAACAGAAAGAGAACGCCGATACATGCGCCAACAAGCCAAAAGGGGAAATTTTTAAGCTTCATCTCATTCCTCCATTTGTGATAATAAATCTTCAATAATGCTTATCCACACTTCCTTGGACTGGGCTCCTACCAGATATCCCAGCAGCTCGCTTTCCTGATTGAAGAAGAATGTAGTAGGAACACCGCTGACACCACCTACCAGATTGCTGTAAAGGGATTGATTCAAAAGCAGATGAGGATAATCAGCTCCGGTTTCTGTGATCAGGCTTTTGGCTTCCTCTAGTTTGTCAGAGGCATCATCTTCCGTAACATCACTGATGATTCCTAACATCTGGAAGGTGGCAGGATCATATTCGTTTGCGATTTCTCCCAGATCGGGCATCTCGCTCAAGCAAGGGTTACAGTAGGTAGCCCATACATTGATCATGGTCAATTTGGAATCCGCAAAAATCTCGGAAGTCATTTGGGCCCCATCAATGGTAGAAGCTTCAAAGTTCAGAACATAAACTTCCGATTCTTCTGCGGTGGAAGACTGAGCACTGCCATTGTCTTCGGAAGACTTTAATTCTTCATGAGAAGACGAAAATTCGGAGGAGGGAGCGTTGTCGGGAGCGATGGAATCGGGAGCGATATCGCTCTGGGTACATCCACCCAATAATGCTGCAGACAGCAAAAACAGTAATATTTTATATTTCATAGATGAATAAACTCCTTTATTTTATTAATTCTACTATAATGAATATTGGGTGTTTTTTCAAGAAACAGATTATGGATTCTAAAAATTATAATAAAGTGTGTAGTTTGTGTGAAATGATTGCAATAAAAACGGGGTATGATAAAATAGATAAA
>JAZUCP010000214.1:0-2548 GCA_045639165.1 Acetatifactor sp.
ATAATTCAACAAACAATACAAAGACAGAAGGGCTGAATGCAAGTTTTCTCACATTCAGCCCTTCAATTAATTAGCAGATGCATCTTTTTTGTGCAGTATCTTTTTAATATTGAGCAGGAATAAGGTAGCCGCCACAGTTACGGAGATAAAATCCGAAACCGGCTCCGCCAAAAATACGGCAAATACTTTATTCTCCAGAATGCAAGGCAGAATAAAGATCAGCGGAATCAGTAAAATGATCTTTCTCAGACAAGCAATGAACAAGGACAGCTTGGCCTGGCCAAGGGATACAAAGGTCTGCTGAACCGCCATCTGGATACCGAACATACCTGATACAGCCATATAAATCCGAAAAGCCCACGTAGTGGTGGCAACCAGCTCCGGTGATTTATTAAAGATCCCTACAAATACCTGGGGAACCAGCATAGCAGCTAGCCAGAAAATCATTGTATAGCTCAGGCAAAAAACAAGCAAAAGTCTGTATGTCTTCTTCACTCGATCCATATTCTGGGCTCCGTAATTAAAGCTCATAATGGGCTGTGCACCTTGAGAAATACCCATAACAGGCATCATCTGAAGCTGCATGATACTGCTTAAGATGGTCATGGCACCCACCGCAATATCTCCGCCAAATCTGGATAATTGCATATTAAAGGCAATATTGATGGCGCTTTCTGTAGCACTCATGATAAAGGGTGATATTCCCAAAGCAAGAACCGGACCCATAATCTTCCAATCGATCCGCAGATATTCCCGCTTGATATGAAGAATGGACTTTTTACCGGTCAAAAAGCGAAGCACCCACAGTGCAGAAATTCCCTGAGAAATAATGGTTGCCAGGGCAACACCTTTCACCCCCATATTCAATCCGAAGATAAAGATGGGGTCCAGTATAATATTGCATACCGCACCGATAATAACCGTTTTCATGGCATCTTTCGAAAAGCCCTGAGTGGTTATAAAAGGATTCAGTCCCAAAGACATCATTACACAGATGGTACCCATCACATAGATCCGCATATAATCCAAAGCATATGGAATAGTCCGGTCACTGGCTCCAAACAATCGTAGGATAGGGACGCCCCCAATCTCCAGTATAATGGTGATAATTAAAGCGATCATAATCAAGGTAGCTACACCGCTTCCCAAAATCTTCTCCGCCTCTTCCTTTTCTCCTCTTCCCATATGAATGGCCACTCTCGGACCTCCACCGCCGCCAATCAATTGTGCAAAGGCAGTGACAAGCATGATAATGGGAAAACACAATCCAAGACCTGTCAACGCCAGATCTCCTGTCTCCGGGATATGACCGATATAAATTCGATCCACCATATTGTATAGCAGGTTTACCAACTGTGCCACGATGGCCGGTAATGATAATTTTAATAGCAGACGACCAACACTGCCTTCCCCTAATTTATTATTCTGATCCATATTTACCTCTTTCCTACATTCCACAAGCTTGCAATTCCTAATTTGCAAAAGATAGCTCTAGTTTAACACAGTTTTTTCCAAAGAACAAGGAAAGGACGATTTTTGATTGCTCATACCCCCTGAGTATGTTATACTATTAAAGTCAATATTTATATCTATTTTTATACCAGGACTTTTTCTGGGAATTTCCAAGGAGCATTATGCACATAAACGAATCATCTGAAAACTATTTAGAAACCATATATATATTGAGCAAGACTCATCCGGTAGTCCGCTCTGTGGATATCGCGGAGGAATTGGGCTATAAAAAATCCAGTGTCAGTGTTGCCATGAAGCATCTTCGAGAGAATAATCACATCACCGTCACCAAAGAAGGCTTTATCTACCTGACCCAGTCCGGAAAAGAAATTGCAGAGATGATCTACGAACGCCATGAACTGCTGACCAACTGGCTGGTTCGTCTGGGCGTGGAAAGAGAAATAGCCTCAGAAGACGCCTGCAAGATTGAACATGTGATCAGCAGGGAAAGCTTCGAGGCCATTAAAAATCATTCTCAAATAATGTAGTTGTGGTTCCATGTGAGTGATTTCCTTATCAGTTACTTTATCCGATATAAATAGGTTCCCTGATAGGAAAATACCAACTCATATTCTTGTGCCCAAAGAGCCTCATTCACTTGGTAAGCACTTCTCTCCCATGGGGATATGACTGCATAAGCAACATGATATTGCTCAAAAAATGCCTTATTGTTTAGCGGATCTTCATACATGGCTCTGACATGCTGTTTACGCTCCGCTGTATCGATTCCGTGAAAATACAAAAACACATCTGATCCGCACACAATATTTCTTCCCGCCAAGGAAGCAACTTCATTATTGTGGCGGGTATCAGTAAGAAAAACATCTGCTACTTCTGTGTGCTCTTCTATGTAATTTACAAGCTCCACTTGCGCCTCATCGTAAAGCTGATATTCGGATACGACTTCCCTGCCAAGGGTAAGCCCTGCCGAAATAAATGTCAGGAACAATATGGCACCGGCAAGTAGTCTTCTGCCCCCCATTCCCTGTATACGTCTGTATAATTCCACAGCATAGTCTGCCGCGATCAAGCACAA
>JAZUCP010000215.1:0-3137 GCA_045639165.1 Acetatifactor sp.
ATTGGTAATTGATCATCTGCATATTGTGGGGGACATCTTTGACAGAGGTCCCGGTCCTCATATTATTATGGATACCTTGATGGCTTACCATTCCGTAGATATTCAGTGGGGAAATCATGATATCAGCTGGATGGGAGCTGCTAGTGGCCATATGGCTTGTATCGCCAATGTTCTACGCATGGCGGCAAGCAACGGTACCTTGAATTCCATTGAGGAAGGCTATGGTATTAATATGCTGCCTTTGGCAACCTTTGCATTGGATACTTATGGCAATGATGATTGTAAGAACTTTAAGATCAGATATAATAATAAAGAGTACGATACCCATGATCTGGAGCTGGATAAGAGAATGCATAAGGCAATTGCTATTATTCAGTTTAAGCTGGAGGGACAGGTGATCAAGCGTCATCCGGAATTTTTGATGGATGATCGTCTGCTTCTGGATAAAATTGATCATGAAAAGGGAAACATTATGATTGGTGGTGTAGATTATCCCATGAAGGATATGAATTTCCCTACCATTGATTCCAAGGATCCCTATAAGCTGACAGAAGAAGAGCAGTTGGTCATGGAAAGACTCCAATCTGCATTTATGCATTGTGAAAAGCTGCAAAGACATGTCGCATTTTTGTATGCAAAAGGCGGTATGTACAAGATTTTCAATGGAAATCTTCTTTATCATGGATGCGTGCCTATGAATGAGGACGGAACCTTTGCAAAAGTGAAGGTGCTGGATAAGGAATACAGCGGTAAGGCTCTGTATGATGTTCTGGAATTATATGCAAGACGCGGATATTATGCAAAGGATGCAAAGGAACGCCAGAACGGACAGGATATTATGTGGTATATCTGGGAAGGTCCCGGATCTCCGGTATTTGGAAAGAACCGCATGACCACCTTTGAAAGATATTTTATTGAGGATAAAACCACCCATAAAGAGATCAAGAATTCTTATTACAGACTTTACGAAAATGCAAAAGTGATTAACAGTATCTTTAAGGAATTTGGTCTGGATGAAGAATCTGCACATATTATCAACGGTCATGTGCCGGTAGAGCAGATTCACGGAGAGTCCCCTTTAAAATGCGGTGGTAAGCTGCTGGTAATTGATGGCGGCTTCTCCAGAGCATATCATGAGAAGACCGGTATCTCAGGTTATACCCTGGTATGTAATTCCAGAGGTATGTGGTTGGCAGCCCATGAAACCTTTGAATCAGCGGAAGTGGCAATTAGAAATGAGTCCGATATTACCTCGGATTCCATTGTAGTAGAGAATTTCAGAGTTCGTAAGATGGTTGCGGATACGGATGAAGGAAAGGAAATTCAAGAAACCATTTATTATCTTGAAGAATTGCTGGAAGCTTATAGAGAAGGTACTATAAAAGAAGGTAGTTCATTCCGCTCATAAAATGAAATAAAGCTAAGAATCGAGCAGAGTTTCTGCTCGATTCTGTAACTTATCGGGTTCCTTCGGTAACACTGTTTACATTGCTGTTATTCTGGCCGGTGGTAGCCCCGTTTGTACCGGTTCCATTGGAACCAGAGCCGTTTGTACCGGTTCCGTTGGAGCCTGAGCCGTTGATCAGATCGTCGGCTGCATTACCTACACCGTCTATAATGTCGGTTGCTGCGTTGCCAACATTGTCTAACAGACCGCCATCAGTGGTTCCGTTATCCATGGTTCCGTTATCCATGCCACCATTCATACCGTCGCCATTCATACCGTTATCCATTGCTCCGTTGTTCATAGAGTTGTCGGTACCTGTATTGGAAGAAGAGTTGTCATTCTGGTTGGTACTTGGTGAAGGAGAGGGAGATTCTGACGTGGTCTCGCTTCCGGCCATGTCGCCGGAATTAAGATTGCTGTCATTGTTGCTTCTGCAGGCAACTGCAAGACATGCATAAGTCAGGATAATGCAAAACAGCAAAAGAAGCTTGGTTTTATTTTTGCATGATTTCATAATATACCTCCTGTGAAGTGATTGGTTACATGATTTAGTATGACTTGTTTTTTTGATTTCATGCAGAAAAAATAAATTTATTTTAAATGGGGAAAAGAGGAATACAAATGGAATTTCGTCCTTGTATTGATATTCATAATGGAAGAGTAAAACAGATCGTAGGCGGAAGTCTGCTGGATATGGGAGATTATGCCAAAGAAAATTTTGTGGCGGATCAGGATGCTGCATTTTTTGCGAAGTTGTATCGGGATGCAGGTATAAAAGGCGGGCATATAATTTTGTTAAATGCAAAAAATAGTGAGTACTATGAAGCAACAAAATTACAGGCATTGAACGCTTTGAGAGCTTATCCCGGCGGTTTACAGGTGGGCGGTGGAATCACGCCGGAAACTGCCAGCGAATTTCTGGAAGCAGGAGCATCCCATGTGATTGTTACTTCTTATGTTTTCCATGATGGGGAAATTGATTTTTCCAGATTGGAAAAGATGGTGGCTGTGGCAGGGAAGGAACATCTGGTATTGGATTTAAGCTGCAAAAAAGCAGAAGACGGATATTATATCGTGACGGACAGATGGCAGAAAATGACCAAGCAGAAGGTAACCCATGAACTGATGGATAGACTGATGGAATATTGTGATGAGTTTTTAATCCATGCAGTGGATGTGGAAGGCAAGTCCAAGGGAATTGAAAAGACTTTGACGACTCTGATCGGAAGCTGGGGCAAGATCCCTGTTACCTACGCCGGTGGAGTGCATAGCTTTGAAGATCTGGATCTGTTAAAAGAGCTGGGAAGAGATAAGCTGAACGTAACCATCGGCAGTGCACTGGATCTGTTCGGCGGATCGATGAAATGGAACGATGTGATGAAAAAGATAAAAGAATAGTTTTACACAAAAGAGAAAAAAGGACTGCATCGCAGCCCTTTTTTCACTATAAGAAAATCTATCTTATAACTTTGTTACGTTAACAGCCTGAGGTCCTTTTGCACCGTTGATTACTTCGAATTCTACAGAAGCGCCTTCTTCCAAAGATTTGAAACCTTCCATATTTAATCCTGAGTAGTGTACGAATACATCGTTACCAGCTTCATCAGAGATGAAACCGTAACCCTTCTGGTTGTTGAACCATTTTACTGTACCTTTGTTCATAGTAAGATACCTCCAAAAAATTATATGT
>JAZUCP010000216.1:0-3370 GCA_045639165.1 Acetatifactor sp.
GTATTTGATATTGAAAGATTCGCAAAGGCGGCTCACGCTCACGGCGTTCCCCTGATTGTGGACAATACTTTTGCAACCCCTATCAACTGCCGTCCTATCGAGTGGGGTGCTGACATCGTTACCCACTCTACCACCAAGTACCTGGACGGACATGATGCAACCGTAGGTGGCTGTATCGTTGACAGCGGTAAATTCGACTGGTTCGCTCATGCAGATAAGTTCCCCGGACTTACCACTCCCGATGATTCTTATCACGGTGTTACTTATGCAGAAAAATTCGGTCTGGAAGGTGCTTTTATTACCAAGGCAACCGCACAGCTTATGAGAGACCTTGGCTCCATCCAGGCTCCTATGAACGCTTATCTTCTGAATCTGGGAATTGAATCCCTTCATGTTCGTATGCCTCGTCACTGCGAGAACGCACAGAAGGTTGCTGAATTCTTAGAGGCACATGAATGTGTGGAATGGGTGAATTATCCCGGACTTCCCGGCAATAAATATTATGACCTGGCTAAAAAATACATGCCCGACGGAACCTGTGGTGTTGTTTCCTTCGGTGTAAAGGGTGGCCGTAAAGCTGCTGAGAAATTCATGGGCCAGTTAAAGATCGCCATGATCGCAACCCATGTAGCAGACGCTCATACCTGTGTACTTCACCCTGCTTCTGCAACCCATCGTCAGATGAATGATGCAGAATTAATGGCAGCCGGTGTAAGCCCGGATCTGGTTCGTCTCTCCGTTGGTATTGAAAACGTAAACGATATTATCAATGACCTGGCACAGGCATTGGAAGCATGTAAATAATTTAAAATCTAAAAAAAGTGTAAGGTCTGCTTCATGAGTCCTTACACTTTTTTCTATTGACAAACACTTCAGTCCATGATAATATACATATCGACTAGTTCACTTTTTGAACTATTCATTTTGTGAACTATTCTTCCATTTATTTGGCATTCGAAAGGTTATTTATGAACACACAAAACGAAACTATGGAACGAAATCTACCCCAAAATGAACTATTATTAAACACTTGGCTTAGACTTTCTACTTCTATAATAAACAGCAGGCTTGTTTCTGAAATGTCTTACAATGAGTCCTTGATATGTAATTTACTCTACACAAAAACAAGAGCCGGACTTTCTGTAACTGCAACAGAACTTTGTCGTTTGACCAAGATGTTGAAATCCCAGATGAATCGCACATTAAATCTCTTGGAATCAAAGAATCTGATTCTTCGGGAACGTTCTACTGAGGATAAACGTCAGATTATGATACGTTTTAATATGCAGCATGCCGATCAATATGAAAAACAACACAAGGAAATTTTAAAAATAGTGGACTATGTAATGGAAAAGCTTGGTCCGCATGAAACCACTCAGGCTATTGCCTTGTTTTCTAAGATTTCCAATATTGCTGATGAATTATGACTACGGATATGAAAGGATAACATATGATTAAATTTTTAGTAGACTCTTCTTCTGATTACACATTATCTGAAATTATTGAAAAAGGACTTGAACTTGTTCCCATTTCCATTACCTTGGATGATAATACCTATCTGGATACACTGGAACTGGAATGCCATCATTTTTATGAATTGTTGCTAAACAGTGAGAATTTTCCCAAGACCTCTCAACCATCTCCACAATTATTTCTGGATAAATTTCTGGAAGCAAAAGAAAAAGGGGACGATCTGATCTGTGTACTGGTTTCCTCTTCATTAAGTGGAACCTTCCAAAGTGCAGTTTTGGCAAAAAACATGGCCGATTATGATAATATTCACATAATTGATTCTTTGTCAGCAACTCATCTCATTCGATTGTTGGTTGATTATGGTCTGCATCTTCGCGACAGTGGTTTGAATGTATCCGAAATCGTTGATAAATTGGAAGAGCTTAAACCCCGTATCCGGGTAGTTGCAGGTGTAGACACTCTGGAATATCTCTGCAAGGGTGGGCGTCTCAGTAAAACCAGTGCTGCTGTAGGAGAATTGGCCAATCTAAAGCCCATGCTGACAGTAAAGAACGATGGTACTCTGGCTGTTATCGGTAAATGTATTGGTCGCAATAAGGCAGTCCAATTTATTGCCAAATATGTGCAGGAACACATGATGGATACCTTGTTTCCTATGTACAGTATATACACTTTTGGTACCGAAAATTGTGAAAAAACCGAAGAAAAACTGGCCTCTTTGGGATATTCTATTGATGAACGTCTACAGATCGGTTCAACTATCGGTGCTCACTTAGGTCCGGATACTTTCGGAATTATATATGTAGAAAAATAATTAAAGGAGAGGCCAAAACCTCTCCTTTACTGGTTACTTCTTTCTGGTGTATGTCACATAATCATAGGGCATGTCACCATCCACATGACAGTCCACTTCCCTGTCAAAATCATCCGAATTGAATTCCGGGAAATAGGTATCCCCCTCTACCACCGCATCAATCTCAGTGATAAACATCTTGTCCACAATGTGAATGGCCTCTTTATAAAGACCTGCTCCGCCGGAGATATAGATATTTTTACTCTTATCCGCTACTTCCAAAGCCTCTTTTAAAGAGCCAACTGTAGTACAGTTTTCTGCTTCAAACTTTTGAGTATTGGATACTACAATCGTATAACGATTGGGTAGCGGTCTGCCAATCTCTTCATAGGATCTTCGGCCCATGATCACTACATTGCCGGTGGTCAGCTCACGAAAACGCTTCTGCTCTCCCTTGATCCTCCAAGGAATCTGTCCATCTTTTCCGATTACTCGATTTTTAGTATATGCTACAATTAAACCTACCATTATTTTTCTCCTACATCCAGCCTTTACTACTCTTTACCATTCCAACAGTATGTACAAAGCTTACAATGATCGATTCCCACAGCGTCCAGCATATCATCCAGTCGATTGAATTTAAGGGAAGAAAACTTCATTTCTTTGCGGATTTCTTCTACCAATAATGCATATTTTTCACTGTCAGGATCTGCATACTCAGCCAGTATCTCTTTAGATACATTCTCCCCTTCTAATCTGGCAATGATCTTTCTAGCGATCAAATCCAGGTCGGAGTTGGATCTGGAGAAATTCAGATACTTACATCCATATAAAATCGGCGGACATGCGGGTCTGATATGAACCTCCTTGGCACCGCTCTGATACAAGAATTCGGTTGTCTCACGAAGCTGGGTACCTCTTACAATGGAGTCGTCGATCAAAATCATGCTCTTATCCTTGATTAGATCATGTACCGGGATCAACTTCATCTTTGCGATCATTTCACGCTTACTCTGCATGGTAGGCATAAATGATCTGGGCCAGGTAGGAGTATACTTGATAAATGGTCTGGAATAAGGAATCCCTGACTCATTTGCATAACCA
>JAZUCP010000217.1:0-13746 GCA_045639165.1 Acetatifactor sp.
ATTAATAGATTGCACGGAAGTAAGACACTTGTGATTATTGCACATAGATTACAGACGATTGAAAAATGTGATATTGTATATCGAGTGGAAAATGGAAAAGCGCTCGTAGAGCGCGGTAAGGAATATCTGGAAAGAAGTTAAAGCGCAGAAAAGAGGAAGTCATGAAATTAAGCATTATTGTTCCCGTTTATAATATGACAGGTGAAGGAAAATTACAGTTCTGTTTAGATTCATTAATTAATCAGACGATTGATGATTATGAAATAATAGCAGTAGATGATGCTTCTACAGATCATTCTTTGGATGTTCTACGTGCTTATGAAAAGCGATATCCACATAAGATTCGGGTTTTGTCCCATGAGGTGAATAAGCGTCAGGGCGGAGCGAAAAATACCGGTTTAAAAGCGGCTCGAGGAGAGTGGATTGGGTTTATAGACAGTGATGATTGGGTGACTTCGGACTATTATGAAAAGCTTTTAAAAAAAGCGGAAGAAACCGGTGCAGATATCGTTGGCTGTAATTATAGTTTGGTATCTGAGCACAGTTTTAAAATTGGGAAAGTTGTGCAGAATAATACAATGGATCAGACGGGAATGCTGGATGATGAAAAGTATAAAAAGCTGGTTATGCGTTTTGGAAGTATGGTAGTAAAAATTTACAAGCATTCTGTGATAAAAGAGCATGGGTTAGAGTTTCCTGAAAATATTTTTTATGAAGATAATTGTGCAGGTCCTGTTTGGTCTTTGTATTTTAAACATTTTGAAAAAATAGAAGAGCCGATGTATTATTATTATCAACATGAAGCATCAACAGTACATCGTATCACTGAATCCAAGTGTCGTGATCGTATGATTGCAGCGGCAATGATGCTGCAGGAGTGTAAGGACAGAGGATTTCTGGAAAAATATCCATTGGAGATTGAGTATCGGTTTACAGAACTATACTATTCAATAACTTTGTTCACCTATATGTTGGGTGTTAAGAGGAGAAATCTTGACTTTGTTAAAGAATTGAAAAGGGGAATGCTTGAGGCATTTCCGAATTTTCAGCAGAATCCATATTATCAGCAGAATACGAATGAAGAAGAGAAGCGGATGATTGCGTTACAGATGCAGTCAGATTTCAAGTTTTTCTATTATTATGGATTGAAGATTGTGGTTCGAAAGATTCGGAAGAAATTGCATATATAGTAAATGCATAGGAGTGAACAACATGAGTAGTGTAGCAATTATTACGGCAAGAGGTGGAAGCAAAAGAATTCCACGTAAAAATATCAAGGATTTCTGCGGAAAACCGATTATAGCATATTCAATTGAAGCGGCAATCAAATCCGGATGTTTTGATGAAGTCATGGTATCTACGGATAATCGGGAAATTGCTGAGATTGCACAGCATTATGGGGCCAAAGTTCCATTCATTAGAAGTGCGGAAAATGCGGATGACTTCTCTACGACGCGGGATGTGGTAAAAGAAGTATTGGCTCAATATGCAGAACAGGGAAGAGTTTTTGATTATGCATGCTGTATTTATCCTACAGCACCGTTTATTACAGCACTGCGATTAGAGGAAGCAATGAGTCTGTTGCAGCAAAGGGATGTGGACAGTGTGGTTCCTGTGGTTCCGTTTTCATTTCCGCCTCAGAGAGGTCTTGTTATGTGTGATGACAGAGTGGAATTTATGTGGCCGGAAAATGCGTTAGCACGAAGTCAGGATCTGGAACGTTTTTATCATGATTGCGGACAATTTTACTGCCTGAATACAAAAGCCTTTGCAAAGCAGGAACTGTTGTTCATGAAAAAAACATGTCCCATAGTTTTAGATGAATTAGAAGTACAGGATATCGATAATGAAACGGATTGGAAACTGGCGGAATTAAAGTTTCGTCTGTTAAGGGAGTGTGCAGAATGAATGTAATAAAGATAAAAGACAGGATGATAGGTGATGGATATCCTGCATATATTATTGCTGAAATGTCTGCCAATCATTCGGGAAGTATAGAGCGGGCGAAAGAAATTATCCGGGAAGCAAAGCGCTGTGGCGCAGATTGTGTAAAAATTCAGACCTATACCCCGGATACCTTAACAATAGACTGCCATAATAAATATTTTCAGGTGGGAAATGGAACCTGGGAGGGAGAAAATCTATATAGTTTGTATGGGAAAGCATATACCCCCTGGGAATGGCAGAAAGAGTTGAAGGAAGAAGCGGACAGAATAGGTATTGATTTTTTTTCGACGCCTTTTGATAAAACTTCAGTGGATTTTTTGGAAGAGCTTGGGGTGGAGTTTTATAAAATTGCTTCTTTTGAAATGATAGATCTTCCATTATTGAAATATGTGGCTTCAAAAGGCAAACCTATTATCATGTCTACAGGGATGGGAAGTCTGGAAGAAATCCGGGAAGCCGTAGAGGCGATTTTTGAAGAAGGAAATGAGAGGTTGGCTTTGTTGAAATGCAGCAGTGCATATCCAGCGATTTCAGATGATATGCATTTGAGAACCATTGTGGATATGAAAGAGCGGTTTGGTCTGCCTGTTGGATTATCCGATCATTCCATGGGACATCTGGGGGCGGCAACTGCGGTGGCAATGGGTGCCAATATCATAGAAAAGCATTTTTGTATCAGTAGAGAAATTGAAAATCCGGATGCATCCTTCTCCATGAATCCTGAAGAATTCAAGGAGATGGTGGACACCATTCGTCAGGTGGAAAAAGCGAAGGGACAGATTTATTACGGGGTCAGTGATCAAGAAGAAAGCAGTCTGGTATTCAGACGTTCTGTATTTGCTGTTGCAGATATCAAAAAGGGAGATCGTTTTACAGAGGAAAATACCCGTATTATCCGCCCCGGATATGGTGTAAAGCCCAAATATCTGTCAGATATTTTAGGGATGAAGGCGGGGGAAGATATTCGGAGAGGTACCCCTATACAGTTTGATCTTATGCAGAAAAAGAGTATTCTTTTTCTGACCAATAATCAGGATAGCCTTGCATTATATGAATGGTTGAAGGAAAAAGAGGCGGGAACAGAGATATATGTGATTTCGAATAAGTTGACGTTGGGTATCGTGAAGGGCTTGGAACCGGAATTTATCATTAGCTATAATTATCGGCATATGATTCCGGAGGATGTTCTGGAATATATGCAGGGGAAAGCTGTGAATCTACATGTTTCGTATCTTCCGTATAACAGAGGCTCGAGCCCGAATTTCTTCAGTTTTCTGGATAATACGCCAAAGGGTGTAACCATTCATGAAATGACTGCTAAGTTAGACAAGGGAAGAATATTGTGTCAAAAAGAGATTTTCTTTGATGAGGTAAAGGAAACCTTTGCATCAAGCTATTTAATACTGCAGCATGAAATTATGGAATTATTCAAGAAGAATTGGGATGCAATTAAGTCGGGAGAAATAGAGGGCTTTATGCCGGCAGAAAAAGGCACATACCATACGATGAAGGAATTGGAACAATTTCGGAAAGAGCATTCTTTTGCCTGGTCCGATGTGATTGCTGAAAGAAAGCGTGAATGGGGATTGTCATGAAAGACAATAAAAGTGTTGTAGGAATTAGGGCGGATGGCAATGCCGTTTTGGGGCTGGGACATCTTATGCGATGTATGTCTTTTGCCTATGCCATGCAGGATCAGCACATGGAGTGCATCTTTTATACGGCAGAAGAAGCAGCAGGAAAATTGCTGGAGGAAAAAGGTTTTTGTAGCAAGATACTGCATACGGATTATACCCGCATGGAAATGGAGTTGCCGCTTTTAAAACAAATGTTGCAGGACGATGGCTGTGGACTGGTTCTGGTGGATAGCTATCAGATTACACAAAAATATATAAACGAATTGATGAAATGTTGTCCGGTATATTATATGGATGATACCGGGGAGAGCAGACTGCAGGCGAATGGTATTATCGATTACAATATTTACGGACCGGATCTGGGATATGAAAAGTGGTGTAGACCTGAAACAGACCTTTTGTTAGGGGTGGAGTATGCACCGGTAAAGAAAGTGTTCATAGAAACCCCTTACCGGGTGCGTGATAAGGTGTCCAAAATCATGATCACCATGGGGGGCAGTGATGCATTGAATATTGCCGGAAGATTAAGCGAACGATTGCTGAAATGCCTTGCTGAAGATGTGGGGATAGATGTTATCTGTGGCAGATTCAATCCTCATTTAGATGTGTTGAAAAAAATGGAGGAACAGAACTCGCGAATCCATATTATGGTGGATGTACCGGATATGTGGAATAAAATGGCGGCTGCGGATTTGGTGGTTTCGGCTGCCGGCAGTACGATGTACGAGCTGAGTGCAATGGGAGTTCCTACAGTTTGTTGTTATTATGTGGAGAATCAAAGGAGGATTGCGGAGGCTTTTGCTTCCGAAGTAGGTATGCTAAGCGCAGGGGATTTCGTGGCTGATAGTGAATCTGTTCTGGAGATACTTTGCATGGAAATAAACAGATTGGTGAGTGATACAGGTGCCAGAAAAGAGCTTTCTGAGCGGATGATGCAGGTTATTGATGGACGAGGACCGGAGCGGCTTGCAAAAAAATTACATCAAAGTATTTTGATAAAGTAAGAGAATTGGAGGAAACATGAAAAGTCAGGCAGAGGTTTGGCAGATGTTAAAAAAGCATATTAAAAAAGAGTGGAAAACAGCCTTTTTTGCTACATTGATCCTGGGGCTGTTGATTCATATGCCGATCATGATAAGGGATATACCCAATCATGATGGGCTGGACAGTATGTATTTAGATCAGAATATGATCACTTCCGGTCGATGGTTTCTGACCGTTGCATGCGGTATTTCTTCATATTATACACTGCCCTGGCTGATTGGATTGTTGGCCATGCTGTATCTGGCATTAACTGCTGTGGCGTTGGTGGAGTTTTTGGAGATCAGGAGAACATCTGCGATCATTCTGGTTGGAGGTCTGTTGACAGGATTTCCGGCAGTTGCGTCCACCTTTGCCTATGTATTTACCATGGATGGGTATATGACTGCACTGTTTCTGGCAGTGTTGTCCGTAGTTTTAACGAAAAAATATAAATGGGGATTGGTACCGGGAGCCTTGTGTCTGGCATGCAGTATGGGAACCTATCAGGCTTATTTGCCCTTTGCAGTGCTTTTGTGTATTTACGGTATCCTGATGATTGCCATGGGAGAAGAAAGCTGTAAGGAGAAAATCCTTGGCAGTTTGCGATACTTATATATGGGAATTGGGGGAATAGCCGGTTATTATATTATTTTACAGGTTTTATTGAAAATCCAGGGTAAGGAGCTTGCGTCCTATCAGGGCATCAGTGGTATGGGAGAAGTGGAACGAGCCGGGATTTTACAGACCATTCTGAAGATGTACAAGGATTTTGCGGCATTTACTTTAAAGGGAAATGTATTGGTTAATAATGTTTTTTCTCTTGTGGCGGTTTGTTTGCTGGTATTTGTGGCAGCTATAACCCTAGTGCAGCTTATTGTGGAAAAAAAATGGTGGAGAAGTTTCTGGCTGTATGGCTTATTGGGGCTATTGGTGGTGGGACTTCCCATTGCAACCAATATTATACTGATTGTTTCGCCGGATGTTACATATCATGTACTCATGCGTTACCAATGGGTACTGTATCCCATCATTCTGATCGGATTTATAGACCGATACAGTACTTATGCGAAAAAAGAGACATGGAAAGAATGGGGAATTTTGTTGGCGGCCGGTGTGCTGGTTTGGAATTTTGCAGTGACTGACAATATCGCCTACTCCAATCTGCAGAAGAAATACGAGAAGACCTATGCATATTGTGTGCGATTGTTAGATCGTATTGAGCAGACGGAAGGATATTATCAGGGGATTCCAATTGCCATGATTGGAGTTGTGGGAGAGGAATCTTATCCCAAGACGGATATTTCGGGAAAAGTTACGTCAGGGCTGCTTGGTATCAATGGGGATGTACTGTTGTATACAGGGAATAATTACCAGTTGTTTATGAAACATTACCTGGGGGCGACTCTGAATATTTTGCCGCCGGAGAGTATGGCACAGATGTATTATAGTCCGGAGTACCGGGAGATGGGTAGTTTTCCGGCAGCGGATTCTATCCGGATCTTAGACGGAATTATGTATATTAAGACAGAAAATAAAGAATAAACGTGAAGCTGCATATAAATGCAGGACTAACAGGAGAAAGCGAGGATGGGTATGGCAGTATTATCAATTGTGCTTCCATCGTATAACGAAGAACAAAATATTGCAAACACGGCAAAGGTGCTTGCTGAATTGCTGGAAAAGGAACAGATTGATTACGAGCTTGTGTTTGTCAGCGATGGTTCAAAGGATCGTACTTATGAAGAGATTTTAAAGGCTGCAGAAAAAAATCCCAAGGTAAAGGGTGCAAAATTCAGCCGGAATTTCGGAAAAGAGGCATGCATTTTTGCGGGATTAAAGCTGACCACCGGAGATGCGGTGATTGTCATGGATTGTGATCTTCAGCATCCGCCACAAGTGATTCCCCAGATGTGGAAGCTGTGGCAGGAAGGCTATGAAGTGGTAGAGGGTGTGAAATCCAACAGAGGCAAGGAAAGTCTGGCACACAAAATGTCAGCAGGCCTTTTCTATAAGATTATGAGTAAGCTGATGAAGATGGACATGAATGCATCCTCGGATTATAAGCTGTTGGATCGTAAAGTTGTGGATGTACTTTTGGGACTTCCGGAGAGAAATACCTTTTTTCGGGCGCTCACTTTCTGGGCGGGCTTTCATACAACCACTGTGGAGTATGAAGTGCAGGAGAGACTTTATGGTACCACAAAGTGGTCGGTGATCAGTCTGATGAAATATGCGGTGAATAATGCAACCTCCTTTAGTACTCTGCCTCTGCAGCTGGTAACGGTTCTTGGCGGAATCTCCATATTGTTCAGTTTTGTTCTGGCCATTCAGACACTGGTGAATTATCTAATGGGGAATTCTGTGGAAGGCTTTACCACAGTGATCCTTCTGTTACTGATCATCGGAGGATTCATTATGATAAGCCTTGGTGTGATCGGTCATTATATTGCCAGAATCTATGAAGAAGTAAAAGGCAGACCCAAATACATTATCAGTGATGTTACAGAAAATGTGCTGGGGGAAGCTGTAGGAAGCTGGAAAAAGTAGAGAGGAATCCTGTAGATGAAAAAAAGGATTGTCAGTATAGAGCTGCTGCGAATCATTGCCATGATGATGGTGGTTACCCTGCATTATCTGGACAAGGGAGGCGTACTTCCGTCCCTGACCGGGGAAATGAACCTAAACGGATATGTGGCCTGGGGACTGGAGAGCTTATCCATAGTGGCAGTGAATGTGTACATGTTGATTAGCGGATATCTGTTGGTGGAGACCGGATTTAAGCCGGGAAGACTGGTGGAGTTGCTGTGTCAGGTATTGTTTTATACCCTACTCATTCCTATGGTACTTTTGGTTGTGGGAATTTTGGAGCCGGGATACTTTAATCTATATCATCTTTTAAGAGATGTACTGCCGGTGCAGATGGAGCAGTATTGGTTTATCACCGCATATGTGATCATGTATTTATTCAGTCCTGTGTTAAGTGCGGCGGCAAAGTCCATGAGTAAAGAAAAATTAGGATATACTATCGTAGCCTTGTTGTTATTCTTTTCTGTCAGCAAAACCATTCTTCCGGTGGAGCTGGCCATTGATCGATCGGGCAATGATGGTATATGGTTTTTGTGTGTCTTCTTAGTGGCGGCATATATTCGTTTGTACGGACTGCCGATTCTGGGAGAAGGAAAAGGAATCAAAAGAGGATTGATTTGTTATTTTGTTGGTGTACTAGGGATTTTTTGCCTGACTTTTGTTGTGCGAATAGTTTATTTGAAGACGGGCAGTCTGGATCACTTTATTAAAATTGGTTTTGACTATAATCATGCCTTAAATCTGTTGGCTGCGGTGGGATTGTTCCAGGCTTTTCTACATTGGGAGATTTCCGGAGAAAGTCGGATTGGCAGAATGATCTGCAGATGGGCACCCTACTCCCTGGGCGTATATCTATGCCACGAGCAGATAGAGGTGCGATATCTTTGGCCAAAATGGATCGGAGCCACCGGGGAAGGCAATGTGATCATCATGCTGTTAAGATGTGTTGCATCGGTGTGTGTGGTATATATTGTGGGAACCTTGATTGATTGGATTCGGGCATGTATTTTTAAAGGAATACGAAAAGGGATACACAAAATTAGGAAATAGTGTTATATTGGAATTGATAGGCATTGGCTGAAAGGAGCAAATGAGATGATTAACTTTAATGTCCCGCCTTTTACGGGAAAAGAAATGGAATATATGAAGGAATGTGTGGAAAATCAGAAGATCTGTGGTGATGGTGGATATACACGCAAGTGCAATCAATGGTTCGAAGAAAGAACCGGTACCCCTAAGTGTCTGCTGACCACATCCTGTACGCATGCATTGGAGATGGCGGCTCTTTTAGCGGATATTCAGCCGGGAGATGAGGTTATCCTTCCCTCCTTCACTTTTGTATCTACAGCGGATGCATTTGTACTTCGTGGAGCAGTGCCTGTATTTGTGGATATTCGTCCGGATACCATGAATATTGATGAAAATCTCATTGAAGCTGCAATTACAGAGAAGACCAAGGCCATTGCTCCGGTTCATTACGCAGGTGTATCCTGTGAGATGGACAAGATCATGGAAATTGCTAAAAAATATAATTTAAAAGTTATTGAGGATGCGGCTCAGGGTGTTATGTCGACCTATAAAGGAAAGCCTTTGGGAACCATCGGTGATTTTGGCTGCTACAGCTTCCATGAAACCAAGAACTATAGTATGGGTGAAGGCGGAGCTATCCTGATCAGAGATCCTGAGAATATTGAAAATGCGGAAATTATCCGTGAAAAGGGAACGGATCGTTCGAAATTCTTTAGAGGACAGGTGGATAAGTATACTTGGGTTAATTTTGGATCTTCCTATCTGCCCAGTGATATGAATGCGGCATATCTCTATGCGCAACTTGAACTGGCAGATGAGATCAACAATGCAAGACTGGCATGCTGGAATCGTTATTATGAAACTTTAAAGCCCCTTGCTGAGGCTGGATATATAGAACTTCCGGTAATACCGGAGGGCTGTGTGCACAATGCACATATGTTTTACATTAAGGCAGTGGATCTGGAAACGAGAACTGCATTGATCGATTACCTGAAGGCAAATGGGGTATATTCCGTATTCCATTATATTCCGCTGCATTCCGCACCAGCCGGCATCAAATTCGGACGTTTCCATGGAGAAGACAGATATACAACAAAAGAAAGCGAGAGATTGCTTCGCTTGCCTATGTATTATAGTCTTACTTTGGAACAGGTGGATTATATCTGCGAACAGGTAAAAGTTTTTTATGAGTCAAGATAGGATATGAGAATATTGGGTTTTGTAGGATTGATGGTATGGCTGCTGGGAATTCCTCTTTGCATAGGGGGGATTCCGGCGGCTTTTGTGGATAAACAAAGGAAATCTCCGGCATTCATGTGTATAGCCGGATATATGTTGATGTGGGCCGTGTTTCAGTTGGTTTGTGTCCCCTGTGTTTTGCTGGAAGAGAAATACACTGGAATGTTTCCCTATGTGGTGTATGGATTTGCGGGTGTGTCAGGGATATTGGCTGTTGCGGGCGGATATTTAATCTTAAAAAACATAGGCAGAAGAACCAAAGCGGCAGGAGAAGCAAAAAAGCGTCTTGGCGGATCGGAAAAAGTGGGCTGGTGTATCTTTGGAGTCCTGGTATTAATTCAGCTGCTGGCATCTGTCTTTTTGACTTACGCAGACGGAGACGATGCCTTTTATGTGGCGGTATCCACCATTACAGAGGCCAGTGATACGCTTTACAAAATTATGCCTTATAGTATGGGGGAAACAGGGCTGGATATTCGTCATGGTTTGGCACCATTTCCTATATGGATTGCCTTTTTGGCAAGGATTTCCGGATTGAAATCGGCATTTGTGGCACATGTGATGGTGGGAACTTTGCTCATTGGAATGACCTATGTAATTTTTTATAAGATCGCGGAGTATCTGTGGCCGGATAATAGAAAGAATCGACCGGTATTTTTGTGTTTTACTGCGCTTTTGGTGTTGTTTGGGGATTATTCTTACAAAACGCCGGAGAATTTTATGATCGCCAGAAGCAGACAGGGAAAAGCCGCATTGGGAAACATTATTGTGCCGGTGCTGGTATTACTTTTGCTGATGATATTCAGACAAGTGCAGGAAGGGCAAAAGGTACAGCGGATGTTGTGGATTGTTTTGTGTGCAACGGTAACAGCTGCCTGCCTGTGCAGTACCTTGGGTACATTTTTGGTGTGTCTTTTTCTGGGTGTGGCAGGATTATGTGCAGGGGCAGTATACCGAAATATTCGCCTGATTATTAATATGGCAGCCTGCTGTATTCCGGCAGTCATATTTGCATTGATGTATCTTAAACTGGGATAGGAGGTTCTTATGTGGGAATCTGCAATGATGTTATTTGAAGACTATATGGGGACCGGTCTGATAACTGCTTTTTTTCTGATCATGGTAGTGTATTTGTTTTTTGTGGAGAAGGATCGGGCAAAAAGGATTCTGTTCCTATATATGCCGGTGGTTTTCCTGATTTTGTATTTTAATCCTTTGTTTTGTCGGATTGTATATGGGTTTATCGGAGATGAGATTTATTATCGAATTCTGTGGTTGGTGCCGGTCACAATTGTGCTTGCTTATGGAGTTATATGCCTGTACAGAAGCTTTCAGGGAAAAATTCGATATATATTCTTGCTGTTTTCGGCGGTTTGTATCATGTTTTCCGGAAGCCTGATTTACCGCAATGTGAATTTTAAAAAGGCTGAAAATTTATATCATATTCCTCAGACTGTGGTGGAAATATGTGACGCTATAGAGGTGGAAGGGCGTGAAGTAATGGCAGTTTTTCCAAAAGAAATGCTTCAGTATGTCAGACAGTATTCCGCTTATGTATGCATGCCTTATGGAAGAGAAGTAATCATTGATCGCTGGGGATTTTATACGGACCTGCAGCTCGTGATGGATGCCGAGGTGTTAGTGGTGGAAAAAATGGCAGAATTGGCCAAAGAGAAATACTGCCATTATATTATTATTAAAAGTGATAAACCGATTTTAGGAGATATGAAAGAGTACGATTACGAAATGTTCGACCAGATAGATGGGTATGATATTTATATTGATCGATCTATCTATATTGGGTTGTAGATGTTTCGTAATAAGGAAAGATTAAAAAAGGTGCGACCAAGAGGGTTGCACCTTAATCTATTTCATCTTATTCATCATAATATTCTAATGCATACACGAAGCGTTCAGCCACTTTTCTGCGGCCGGCAGAATTCAGATGTACATTGTCAGTCAGATATTCTTCTGCATTTAATTCATTTACGGTTCCGTAGAAATTATCCACAAAGCTTACAACATGGCTTGCGGCCCCCTGTTCTAACAACTGGGAGTACAAGGATAGGGGATGTTCAGAATACAAGTATAAATCACTGCTTACATAATCTCCATTCTCATCCACCGCAAAAGCATAAGTGGGACTCATAACAATGATACGGATATGAGGATAAGTAGCCTGGATCAGCTCAATGCCAGCGCAAAGGTTGCCGTAAAAGCTTTGTACATCGGTAAGATTGTCAGGATTGTATACATATCGTCCATTTAGATAATCCGCTCCATCGTACATAATAGCGATTACATCTACGGTATTGAAATCTAGGTTGGCTAGTGTTTCATAGGCTTCTTTTGCATCCTCAGGAATCAGGTCACCCTTTTCGGAAAGAATGTATTCATAAGCCTGTGAATTATCTACAGTTGCAAGTGTCACTAACCAATAGAAGTTAAAGGCATCCATGGGCTCCTTGTCGGCATCTATAAAGGGCTCTGTGGCTGCCAAAAAGGAATCGGCAACGGAACAATTGAATACAACAGCTCCAGACAATTCTTCGATCATGGTTGCCAGATTGTCATCAGTGTCTCTTGCATCGGCAAATGGTGAATTGCCGAAAGCTACAATGGTGCGCACGCCATCATCTGCAGGCATGTCTTCTTCATCAATCAGGAGCGGCAATATGTTATCATGGCTTTCGATTTCAAACTCAGTGTTTACATTGTTGGGGTCATAATCGGATTTGATAATGGTTCCCCAGTTGCTGAAACGATATACGAGAAAGCCGATACACCCTACAAATACCAGAAGTAGAACGATATGCAAGTTGACGCGGAGAATGTATTTTTCAAAAAAGGATTCCTTATGATTGGGTTCTTTGGTTGCTTCTATATCTTTTTCGGTGGGAATATCAGTTTGGTCAAGGTCGATAATATCCATAGGGGGGATATTTTTTCTGTTGTGATTGTCAGAATGGGTATTGCTCATCGGTAAATAGTCCTTTCTTTATACTATGGATAATTTATGTGAAAAATTATCCATACCGTTATTGTACTATTAACGCCTGTAATTGTCCATAAAATTAGAAAGTTTTAAGAATTATATGAAGCTTTTTAAGATTTAAGAATTTATGAATAAATATTTATTTACTTGCATGGAAGGCGTAAGAATGTTATACTGATACCAATAGTATGTTTAAAATAGAGAGGCTATGTATATGAATAAGCTGTTAGGTTTTCAGAAAAAAAATAATGAAAATAAGCAAAGAAGATATTTTATAGAAGAAACGGAAGAGGAATACTCTGAAGAGGAATACTCTGAAGAGGCTTATTACGAAGAGGATACTGAAATATCGGAAGAAGAATACGAAGAAGAGGCGTACTATGAAGACGCTGAAGCGGATAGTGATTCGGAGGAAGAAAATTACGAAGAAGCTTACTGTGAAGACGAATCGTATTATGAAGAGGAAGCATACGAGGAAGAACCTGAGTATGATGAAGAAGAGTACGAAGATGATGAGTACTATGAAGATGAAGAAGATGATGAGGACGATGAAGTTGGGTTGTTGCCATTTGGTAATCTCTCGGGTATCGTGGACAAGCTGATCACCCTGGGTGGTGTGGCAGTTCTTCTGGCAGGACTTATTATCGGGGGTGTATTCGTTTATTCTCGAATGAATGAGGAACCGGAGGATGAATTCCTAAACGTGGGAAATCAGTTGACGGAGATTAGCGTAATTGGAGGCAATGGTCTTTTGGCGGTATCCGATGCTCAGCGTGCGGCGATGGAAGCTGCATCTATTGTAGAAGACGAAACTACCGGAGGATATGAGGAAGAGGATTACAATACGGAAGTGACGGTTAAACTCAGCATGTCCTCTATTGAAAAGGATTTGAAAATCAAATTCGTAAATCAGGAAACCGGAAAGCTGGTGGGTAATGTTCCGTTTAGTATCAAGGTAGTTGATTCAAGCGGTAAGGAAACCATGTGGTCCGATGATGATATGGATGGTATTATTTACAAGAAGCAATTAACATCCGGACAGTATAAGATTTCCGTAAATGAACTTGAAAATGAAAAATATAAGAAGTTCGGTCTTCCTGTAGGTACGCTGAAGACGGATGTAAAAGCAAAAATTGAGTATAAAAAAGTTGATGTGGCAAATGAAGTAAAATCTGAGTCACAGGTAGATGTTAAAAAAGAAGATAGAAAAATTAAAGAAACTGTTCTTGAAAGTTATTTAACAGATACCGTTACCTGGGTGGAAAGTACGGCGACTCTGGTAACTTACAG
>JAZUCP010000218.1:0-5047 GCA_045639165.1 Acetatifactor sp.
GATATCATGGTTCCCAATGCATTGTTTCCTTACGAAAAGGGTATGCCTTTGATCGAGGAGATTGCAGAAAAGACAGGCTGCCGCATTATGGTGCTTTTGATGCACTGGGAAGGAACTGCTCCTTGGGCACCGCCTTATGTATGGCCTCCTTATGGAGGAGAGGAAAGTCTCAACAAATTTATTGACAGACTCCATGAGCAGGGACATTTGCTGGGAGTATATTGTTCCGGATTTGGCTGGACACTGAAGAGCAATCTGGTAGATGACTATGACAATAAAGCAAAATATGAGATAGAAGGCTTGGAAGAAGCCATGTGTGCAGCGCCGGATGGTAAGGTGCATATCAGCCGTATCTGTACCGGTCAGCGCTCCGGATATGATCTGTGTGTAGGAGCAGCGAAGGCTAAGGAAATCCTGGAAGAGGCCTATGCGCCGCTGTTAAAGAGTGGTGTGGATTATGCCCAGATATTGGATCAGAATCATGGCGGAAGCCAGTATTTTTGTTACAGCAAAGAGCATGGTCATCCTCCTGTTCCGGGAAAATGGATGGTTTCCACCATGCAGGAATTGTTAAGCGGATGGAATCAAACTGCTGGTCAGATGCTTCTTGGCTGTGAATCTGCTGCGGCAGAAGCCTATATGGGCAATCTGCTTTTAAGTGACAATCGGTATGAATTAAACTGGCATATCGGGGAACCGGTACCTTTGTATGCGTATCTTTACCATGAATATCTGAGGAATTTTATGGGCAATCAGGTATGCTGCGCGTTTACCAATGAGGCAGATACCATGTGTGCCCGCTTGGCATATTCTTTTGCGGCAGGGGACTGTATGACTATCGTGATGACACCGGATGGCAATCTGATGAACAACTGGGGCTGTCATGACTTTTCCAATCTGCCGGATAAGGAGAGAGCGCTTACCTTTATCGCCAATATGAACCGGTTTTACAGAGAGCAGGCGAAGGTTTATTTGTATGCAGGAAAAATGTGCAAATCTTTCTCTTACGAGTGCGAAAAAGTAGCATTTCCTTCTGTAGATGGCAGAATGATTGAAATGCCGGTTGTGATTTCTACTGCATGGGAGCATGAAGGAAAGAAAGTGCAGATCTTCATTAACCATACAACAGAAGATGTGGATGTGGTGTTTAAGGGACAGAAGATTACTGTGAAAGCTTTAAATGGACGGATGGAAGAACAGTAAGAAATTATCTGAAAGTAATGTGAAGGAGATATATAAATGAGTTTTGCAACATCGAAGATAAGAGTAATGTGCGATAAGTTAAATGTATTAAAGACAGTGGAATCAAAGACATTGGAGTATGAATATATTGAATGTCCGGGATACAAAATGGGTAATATGCCGCCCGCACTTTCAGAAAATTGGAAAAGGTATCCGGAACATTATACCTTTGGCGGTGAGGATACTCATTACTGGATCCATTTCAAAATTCCTGCTATTTCCCAAAGAGAAGGACTGGAAGCGAGATTGTGTGTACGAACCGGAAGGGAAGGGCAATGGGATGCCAGAAATCCCCAGTTTATTGTATATGCCAACGGTAAAACCCAGCAGGCATTTGACGTAAATCACACTTGGATGCCTCTGGAGTATGAACAGGAATATGATATGTATCTGTACCTCTACACCGGTTTGGTAGGAGGTACCTTCCTTTCGATTTTGTCTTTGTCTTTTGTAGATCTGGAAACAGAAGCCCTTTATTATGACATCAACGTGCCTTACAGATGTCTGGCAAATCTGGATCCAAAGTCGGATGAATATATCTGTATTACCGACAGCTTGGACAAGGCTTTGCTTCGTCTGGATTTGAGAGATTTTTATTCGGAAGCGTATTACAAGAGTGTTGCGAAGACCAGAAAATATCTGCAGGAAGAGTTCTATGGAAAGATTTGCGGCAATTCCAAGGCAGTAGTGGCTTGTATCGGCCATACCCATATTGATGTGGCATGGTTATGGACTGTGGCACAAACCAGAGAAAAGGCTCAGAGAAGTTTTGCTACGGCGATTAAGATGATGGAACGATATCCGGACTATAAGTTTATGTCCAGTCAGCCTCAGTTATACAGTTTTGTGAAAAAGGAAGATCCGGAGTTGTATGAGAAGATTAAGAAGGCTGTGGAAGCAGGTAGCTGGGAAGTGGAAGGAGCTATGTGGCTGGAAGCTGACGTAAATCTTGCCGGCGGCGAAAGTTTGATTCGTCAGATCATGTATGGCAAGAAGTTTATGCAGGAAGAGTTTGGCAAGGAAAATAAGATCCTTTGGCTGCCGGATGTATTTGGCTATACAGGAGCATTACCTCAGATTTTAAGAAAATGTAATATTACACAGTTCTTTACTGCAAAAATGGATTGGAATGAAACCAATGAAATGCCAAATGATCTGTTTGTATGGGAAGGTATTGACGGCAGTAAGGTGTTTGCTGCATTTGAACATACCTATGCAACAGAGTTAAATCCAAAGTATGTGTATGACTTTTGGAAACGGTTTAGAAATAAATCTTATAGTGATCAAACTATATTGACCTTCGGTTTCGCAGATGGTGGCGGCGGTCCTACTTTTGAAATGATGGAAAACTATGAAAGATTAAAAGCAGGTATTCCGGGCATGCCCAAGACGGAGATGAAGACCGCGGGAGAGTATTTTGATCAGTCAGAAGAAAGTTTTTATGAAAAGAGCGAAGAATTAAAAAAGATGCCGAAATGGGTAGGCGAAATGTATTTGGAAATGCATAGAGGAACCTATACCTCCATGGCAAGAAATAAAAAGTACAATCGGAAATCAGAATACTTATACGGTGCAGTGGAAAATCTCTGTGCCATGGATATGTTGCTTTGCGGTGGAAACTATCCGGCAAAAGAGATTCAGGAAAATATGGAAGTGATTCTGTTAAATCAGTTCCATGATATTTTGCCGGGATCCTCTATCAAGGAAGTATATGATGTGACAGATACAGAATATCAGCAGATTATTGAAAACGGTAATCAGATGCTGCAGATTGGTCTGGAACATATTAAGAATAATCTGAATACCAAGGGCGGTATTTTCTTGTACAATCCATCTCCTTTTGCGGTTACGGATTATGTGGAATATGATGGTCAGACGTATCTTGCACAAGATGTTCCGCCAAGAGGGTGGAAGGTAATTGATAAGGAAGTTGCATTGCAGAAATCTGTGGTAGGAGACAGATGCATTGAAAATGATATTTTGAGAGTACATTTTGATGAAAAGTATCATATTGATTCCATTTACGATAAGGAAAATGACAGAGAAGTGATTCCATTCGGGGAAGCAGCGAATGTACTGACTGTTTATGAGGATTATCCTCGTGAATTTGATGCCTGGGAAATTACAGATTATTACAAACAAAAGTATTGGACTGTTGATGATGTTGCCGAAGTAGAGACAATCAAAAATGGTTTCAGAATTACAAGGACTTATCAGAAATCACGCATTATCCAAGATATCGTATTAAAGCCGGATTCCAGAAGAGTGGATTTTAACACCACCATCGATTGGAATGAGGATCATGTGTTATTAAAGACCTTGTTCCCGGTGAATGTAAGAAATACAGACGCAGTATATGATATTCAGTTCGGTCACGTGACGAGACCGACTCACAGAAATAATAGCTGGGACACTGCTAAGTTTGAAGTAGTTGCACATAAGTGGGCTGATTTATCGGAAGGCAATTATGGTGTCAGCTTATTAAATGACTGTAAATATGGATACAGTATTGAGGATAATATAATAACCTTGTCTTTATTAAAGGCGGCGACTTATCCGAATCCATGTGCGGACAGAGAGGTACATACTTTTACTTATTCCCTGTATCCTCATAAGGGAGACTATCGTCAGGGCGGTACAGTACAGGAAGGTTACAAACTGAATATGCCGATTCTGGCAAGTGAAGTATCTGGGGCAGCAGGAAATATCAAAGATTGTATGACTTTGCTGGAGTGTGAGAATGAAAACATTGTCATCGAAACCATTAAAAAGGGAGAAAATGAGACATCTATTGTTGCCAGATTGTATGATGCATATAACCAGAGAGACAAAGTGCAGATCAAGGTACATTTCCCATACAAAGAGGTGTGGATCTGCGATATGCTGGAAAATAATCTGCAAAGACTGATTCCAAATGGCAAGATGATTCAAATTTCGGTGGGTAATTTTGAAATCATTACTTTAAAATTTGTTTTGTAAAGAGGATCCTTTTATGAACATTAACGAGATAATCAGCAAAATGACACTGGAAGAAAAAATAGGCCAGTTAAATCAGGTGGCTTACATACCTAAAAATATTGATGGAATCGAAGATAAGATCCGAGAGGGAAAGCTTGGCTCTATTATATTATCTCAGACTGCTTTCGCAGGAAATGACAGCCCCTGTTCCATTGACTATGAAAAAGTGAACCGCTTGCAGAAGATTGCAATGGAACAGTCTAAGTCCGGAATCCCTGTTTTGTTTGGGCGAGATGTTATCCATGGGCATAAGACCGTATTTCCAATTCCTCTGGCCATGGCCGCATCTTTTGATATGGATTTGATAGAAGAATCTTATGAGTGTATTGCCAAAGAAGCCTACAATGACGGGATCAAATGGACCTTTGCACCCATGCTGGATCTGAGTCGTGATTCCAGATGGGGCAGAATTATTGAGTCCGCAGGAGAAGACCCATACCTTGCACAGCAGGTGGCTAAGGCGGTGATCCATGGTTTTCAGGGAGAAGATTATAGCCAGGATGGCAGATTGTGTGCCTGTGCAAAGCATTATGTTGGCTATGGTGCATCAGAAGGCGGCAGAGACTATAATCGAACTGAAATCTCGGAATACACTTTACGAAACTTTCATCTAAAGGCTTTTAAGAGTGCGGTGGAGGCAGGAGTAGGTACTGTTATGAGTTCCTTTAATGAAATCAGCGGTCAGCCGGTTACTTCCTCAAAATATTTGCTGACGGATGTGCTGAAGGATGAATTTGGTTTCGAAGGGTTCGTGGTAAGTGACTGGGAAGCAGTAAAGCAGCTTATG
>JAZUCP010000219.1:0-3514 GCA_045639165.1 Acetatifactor sp.
GATAACTTTTTTCAAAAAAACTTTTAAAATTCCTTTTTTTGTGCTTGCCTTATGAAGTCTTTGTACAAATTGTACAAGTTGCCATATTTCTACAAGGAAATCAATAAATCGAAATATTTAGACAATATATTCCCCTTTTCACATAAAAAGGGGACTGCACAACACAGTCCCCTAAAATACATATTAGAAAATTCTTCTCACTGCCAGAATGGTACGATAATTCGCCTTTCCAATCTTAATACCGCTCTTTTCACTGGCTGCGTGAACGATCATTCCGTCCCCGATATAAAGAGCAACATGACCGGAGTAGCAGATCAAATCACCGGGCTGTGCGTTCTTAAGACCGCCCTTAACTGCATAACCCTGTCTTCTTTGTGACCCCGAATAATGAGGAAGACTTACACCGAACTCCTCGTATACCTTCATTACAAAACCGGAACAGTCCGCACCATTGGTAAGGCTGACACCGCCCCATACATAAGGGTTACCTACGAACTGAATCGCATACTCTGCCACTGCAACGCCCATTTCATTGTCGCCTGTAATGACAAAATCGGAAGCTGCTTTTTTCAGAGCCGCCTTTCTGGCTCTTTCTCTTGCATCGTTTTCACTTGCAAGACGTGCTCTTTCTTCTTCTCTGGACTCTGCCACAATGTATTCTGTCTTCAGATCAACGAACTCTCTTGTAACCCAGCCAAAACCTTCTTCTACATCTACCTTAACCCAATCTTCGGTTTCTTCCAGTACCAAAAGCTCATCCTTTAAGGCTACCATGCGGAGAACCTCGCTGTCTTTGCTTGCTTGTTTGCGAACATACAGACCATCACAATTCACCACTGCCAGTCTGGTTCCCAATTCTTCAGCCATAGCCTGTGCGGTCTCACCTGCATGGCAATAAGAAGCTTTTACATAACCTTCAACGTTACCGGACTTGATATGATACCAGCCATTTTCTTCTCCCAGTATTTCACCTACTGCGTCATTGTAGAACTTGCCAAGTATCTTGCCCTTTTCACTTGGAGTACTTCTTACATTCAGATAGCCATTTACATTTGGCACTACCGGATTCTCAAAAGTATCCTTTTCTTCTTCCACTTCCATCGTCTGCAGATCCTGTACGGCTCTAACTTCTGCTTCCTCTACCATGGAAGCCACCGTGATCAGATCATTACCGGACTGAGCATGGATATTTTCAAGAGTGGTTCCCTTGGAAAGTGCCACATTGATTCCACTATTAGGAAGTACATCTGAAAGCCCTGATGCCTGAACCTCTGTATTTAAGCCAAAGAATAATGCACCTGCTAAAACCAATGCCATTACTCTTACGGAATTCTTAACCATTTCTTAAATCCTCATTTCAATTATTACAAATTTGTTACGTGTATTAACAAAGATAACACTTTCTTAATAATTTGTCAATAATTCTTAGGAAATATCTTCCAAATTATGAAGATTTTATTAAGATTCCTGTCTCCCGGGTTAAAAAATTAACTTATTCATCTGCAAGTTTGGTCAGATAAGCACTGATCGAGGTAATTGCGTTGGCTCCGTCCGCCACTGCAGTAATGATCTGGCGCAAAGGCTTCTTTCTGGCATCTCCAGCCACAAAAAGTCCGTCTACACTGGTAGTACAATCCTCTCCGGCCACCACATAGCCGCCGTCCATTTCCACCAAATCCTTCACCAGCTCCGTATTGGGTGTAATTCCCACAGCGATAAATACACCGTCCAAAGCCAGAAGCTTTTCTTCTTCTGTTTTTACATCCTTTAAGACAGCACCGTTTACACTCTTATCGCCCTGAATCTCCAGAACAATGTGAGAGTACAAAATCTCCGCATTTTCCTTGCTCATCAGCTCCTTTTGCAGGATTCTGGCTCCTCTTAGCTCATCCCGTCTATGGATCAGATATACCTTTTCACAAAATCTGGACAGATAAATAGCATCTTCCAAGGCCACATCACCGCCGCCCACAACAGCCACCGTTTTTCCTCTGTAAAAAGCACCATCGCAGGTAGCACAATAGGACACACCTTTTCCGGAGAAGGCTTCCTCTCCCGGTACATTTAAATGTGCATGATTGGCACCGGTTGCAAGAATTACTGTTCTGGATTCAATATCCCCTTCGGTGGTATGAACCAGCATGTATTTCTCCTCTTTCTTCCATTCCAGACCTGTAACCTCTGCATCCAAAAACTCCACATCCAGCTTGTCCGCATGCTCCCGAAACTGCATGCCCATATCAAAACCATTGATTCCGGGCATCCCCAGATAATTATCCACTTCATAAGTGTTCAGAACCTGGCCGCCGCTCATGGGTGCTTTTTCCAGTACCAGCAGATCCAACCCTGCCCGCTTTCCGTAAACTGCTGCCGATAAACCGGCCGGTCCGGAACCAATAATAATCAAATCACGCATTTTATATCCTCCTGAAATTTTTGTTTATTATATCTACCATCTATGGTATACTTTATCCATTACAACCATTTGAGAAAGGCTGTGTATTATGAAAAAAACTGCCCTGATTACCGGTGCTTCCCGAGGCATCGGCAAAGCCATTGCGGAAACCTTTGCAAAAAACGGATATCACCTGATTTTAACCTGCTTATCTTCCATAGAAGTTTTAAAAGACTACGCTGATTATCTGGAAAAGACCTATTCCATTTCCTGTCAGGCCTTCCGAGTGGACGCCGGAAATTATGAAGCGGTATCCCGGCTCTTTCAAAATATCTCTGATCTGGATGTGCTGGTAAATAACGCCGGCATCGCACATATCGGACTATTATCCGATATGAGTGCCCAGGACTGGCATCATATGATGCATACCAATCTGGATTCCTGCTTTTATACCTGCAAACATGCCATTCCACTGATGTTAAAAAAACACAGCGGACGGATCATCAATATTTCTTCCGTATGGGGCAATGTAGGTGCCTCCATGGAAGTGGCATATTCTGCCTCCAAGGGCGGTGTGAATGCCTTCACCAAGGCCTTAGCCAAGGAACTGGCTCCCAGCAATATTCAGGTCAATGCCATCGCCTGCGGTGCCATCGATACGGATATGAATCGATGCTTTTCAGAGGAAGATCTGCAGCTTCTGGCTGAGGAAATCCCCTGTGACAGACTGGGACAGCCTTCAGAGGTGGCCGATCTGGCCTTGTATCTTACCAATGCTCCTGCCTATCTGACCGGGCAGATTCTTACCATAGACGGCGGCTGGTGTTAATAGGCCGCCGTTTCTGCATCCTCCAGGCTTTCATATCCATACATGAGTACGGAATGCTCCATAATATCCTTTGCCGGATTCTTCTCCCCTCTTGCATACTCCACAATATACTGCCCGTATAACTGCAGCATTTTATCAGAATAGGTACTGATCTCCCCTCTTAAATAGGTTTCGTAGGAAGTGTTCCAGGGATTATCCTCGTAAGTGTGAATGCTTCTGGCGTTCCTGGACAGGCGGGGATACTTGTCTGCAAATTCCTCCATCCACTTCACCTGCATCTCAACGATGGC
>JAZUCP010000220.1:0-39375 GCA_045639165.1 Acetatifactor sp.
ATGGCTCTGGCTCTGGCTCTGGCTATGGCTCTGGCTCTGGCGATGGCTCTGGCTATGGCTCTGGCGCTGGCATAGGATCATTTGATGGTCATAAAGTATATCTGATTGATGGAGTCCAGACAATAATCAAACACGCTCACGGGCCATTTGCAAAAGGATTTATTTTAAACAATGATTTTACACTTTCCCAATGCTTTGTAGCCAAGGGGCGAGGATATTTTGCGCACGGGAAAACAGGTGAAGAAGCTAGGGACGCACTACTAGCAAAAATCTTTGAGGATATGGATTCTGATGAAGTAATTGAGTCATTTTTGCAAAGATTTAAAAAGGACGAGCAATACCCTGGAACAGACTTCTTTGAATGGCATCATTACCTTACGGGATCGTGTTTAATGGGGAGAGAATCCTTTGTAAAGAATCGTGATCTGGATGTAAATGCCATGTACACGGTGGAAGAATTTATATCAATTTGCGAAAACGATTATGGCGGAGAAATCATCAAGAAGTTAAAGGAAAGATTGGAATACATTTGAAAATAGGTTAATCCGGCGGGATTAACACCTCCAGGTTCATACCACGGAACGGAATTTGTGAGGCCATTTCCCCCGATTGTTAGATTTCATCTAGGAGCTCGCTTGGGCTCCTAGAGAAAGGAGAAACATGACAAAGACGATTGATATATCATCTTTGATACCGGTTGGATATGAGAATGCTATAAGCAGGATGAATCTCTGTATTAAAGCAAGGATGACCGATCGGAAGGTTCGAAAAAATATAGAGATGTCGGATGTTCTTATAATAAACCTCGGAACCGGATATTTCATACCATTGGATGAAGAAGAAAGCCTTGTAAAGCGGTATAAATATCAAGAGATGGCACGAAGACAGGGAATCAATAGGAAGCTGCAAAAGGTCGATTCCTGGCTGAATGTAAGAAAACACAATGATGATTCTTTCACGGATCAAATAGGACTGGAAGAATTTATGGAGATTTAGAATAATGGCAGGCAGAAATAACAAAGTCGGACTTGATTACTTTGAATTAGACTGCCACATGGATGACAAGGTTAAATTGGTACAGGCAGAATTTGGACTGAAAGGCTTTGCAGTTTTCGTCAAACTTCTCCAGAAAATATATGGGGAAAATGGTTACTACTGTGAATGGACTAAAGACCAGGAGCTTCTATTTGCGTCTGAAAATGGTTTGGATAGCGGTTCCATACAACTCTTAGGGGATATAGTGAGTGCCTGTATCAGAAGGGACATTTTTTCAGAAAAACTTTTTAAAAAGTACGGTGTGCTTACGTCCACAGGGATTCAGAAGCAGTACCTGAAAGCTACAGTCAAGCGTGAAGTTGTAAGTATGAAAAAAGAGTACCTTTTAATTATCATACCCGAAAACCGGGAAAATGTGGTAGTTAACACTATTTCTTCCGGAAGAAATGCCATTTCTGGTGGAAGAAATGCGCAGAGTAGAGGAAAGAAGAGTAGAGTAGAGAAAAGTAGAGAGGGGGACGCGGAAACCCACTTCACCCCACCAACAGCGGAAGAAGTAAAAGCATATTGTTTGGAAAAAGGGTACAAAGTAGATCCAGAGCGGTTTGTAGATTTTTATACTTCCAAAGGGTGGATTGTTGGAAAAACAAAAATGAAAGACTGGAAAGCTGCGGTGAGAAATTGGTCCAGATCAGATACAAAAGAAAAACCAAAAGAACCAGTAAAACCAAAGAAAAACTCATTCCAGAATTTCAAGCAGCGGGATTATGATTTTGAAGCATTAGAAAAAGCATTGGTAAATAGGTGATGTATGAAAAGAGAAGAGAAGATACAGGTGATTGCGGATCACTACGGATATGACAGGCAATGTAAACAACTCATAGAAGAAATGGGAGAGTTGACACAGGCCATATGCAAGGTCTGGAGAGCCAACAATGATATGGATCTGGGCAGTATTGACTATTTATGTATGAATCCATATGTGTTGTGTTCTATAAAATCCATGATTGGAGAGTGTGCGGATGTTTTTGTGATGATTAGTCAGATTGCATATCTGCTTGGAATGAAGACGGACATTGATAGGATCGTGGACCAGAAGTTGGATAGGCAAATCCAGAGAATAAAGGAGAAAAAGATATGAAGAAGGAAAGGAATATAGACATTGGCAGTGTGATTATTATGAAGGTTGTTCGTGATAACAATATGGTGTTTGAGGAACTGTATCAGATTGAAGAATTCTATCGGTCATTCATTCTTTGCAGACACATTAAGAGCGGCTACAGGGAGTGTTTTTCTCCGCACGATTTATGGAAAGCAGGTGCTATCAGCTGGAACCAGAGAAATAATTACAACCAGTCAACGGGATTTGCATGTGGAGGCTGATATGGAGCTTGTAAAGCAAATAGAAAGTAGAAGGACAGAAAGGGGACATTTGGAAAAATGGGGAGTTTTCAAATGCCCGATATGCGGAAAGCATGTTGAAAAAAGATTGAAACCTGGAACGTATGCTGCAACATGTTCTCCGCATTGTGGAAGAATTTATGCAATGCAAAACACGGTGAAAGATTCAAAAAAGAAAAACGGCATGACAGTGGAATATGCTCAAAAATCTGTTCCAACGGAATGCGTTGGGTGTGGCTACTGGGAAAATGATGGATGTAAATTCAGCCGCGTGCATGGGTTTACGAGAACAGGTTTTTTGAAAGGAAGAACATGCAGAGAAGCTGGTATCTATACCAAAAAAGTCCAGAAAGTCAAAACTGTCCCAACGGTTTTATAGGAGGAAGATATGGAAACTCAAATGAAAATGTATTCCTTTATTGTTGAATATATACAGGCACATGGATATGGTCCCACGTTGCGTGAGATTGGTACAGGTGTAGGTATTAAAAGCACAAACACGGTATGGAATCATTTGAGGAAAATGTTTGCCGCCGGAATACTTGAGACTGATGCTCAAAATGCACCCCGTGCAATACGGGTCCCTGGGTATGAATTTGTGAGGAAAAAATAATGATAAATGGAGATGTGATCGTTGATAATTCGGGTGGAGGTTTCGGGAGTTGAGAATTCATATAATTGGTGACTTCTACGTGGATGCAGGACCCAAGAACTTTATTTTAAAAGAGCAATATGTGGGCAAAACAAAGACCGGCGAACCCAGAATAGGGGAAAGGTTTATAGGAAGCTATAACGATATTTCCGCGGCGGTTTACAAATGCTTGCAGCTGAACGTGTTAAATGGCGCAAAAGCCGTTGAATTGTGGGAGTATGTAAAAAGGGTCGAGGAATCAAACAGAGAGGCTGTAAACAGTGTAAAAAAAGAAATAGAGATATTGATGCAGGGGGCAAACAAATGAATATTTACAAAAAGCTTTTTTGCCTGCATGATTGGCGGATATACAGCTCAAAATGCGTTCTCGGAATAACCGAAGACAGGATGATCTGCAAAAAGTGCGGAAAAGTGAAGATTGTGGAAGGATAAGGGGGGATGATATGTACAAATCACCGATTGAAATTATGCATGATGAATTGAAAATGGAGATGGAAGGCGAAGTGCTAAAAGCTGTTCAGAGAGTCGGAGTGAATGTTGATAAAGAAGAACTGATAAAGGCTTTAAAATATGACCGAAATCAGTACAAAAAAGGATATGAAGCCGGGTTGAGTGCTTGCAAGTGGATTCCTTGCAGTGAGAGGCTGCCGGAGGTGCAGAAGGATTGTCTGGTTACCGCAAAGTATTCTGGTTTTATGGGTATGTATGGGACATGGGTGAAAACAGGATATCTGAATTCAAAATGGGCTTGGAATGGTGATTGTTTCGGTGGAGAAGTTGTTGCCTGGATGCCACTGCCAGAGCCGTATAAGGGAGAATAATATGGAGAGATTGAGCATAGATGAAATCATTTCCCATTGCGAGAGTAGGGTAAAAGTAAAAGAATGTATTGTTCCATCAGAAGTATATGAGACTATGCCGATTGATAATGTGTATGCAAAAGAATATTGGGAACACAGGCAGGTTGCAGAATACTTAAAAGAATTAAAAGAATACAGGCAGGCTGAGGAACAGGGGCTGTTGCTGCGGTTGCCAGTTAGACCAAATGAAATGGTGTGGTGTTCTGATGAATTTGACATACGGCAAGTGATGTATGGTAGTGCTTCATCAATTTTGTGCGATATTGAACATGGAAAGGGTATTGGACACACCAAAGCCGAAGCCGAAAAAGCACTGGCAGAAATGGGGCATAATTAGGATTTAGGAGGAATATAATGGCAAAATTTCTTAAAAACGGTGAATTGGACGATAAGAAAATCATTGATGCATTGCGCAAAGCTACCATTGATTATGAAAATGGCGAACTGATTGAGGTTAGGGATTTACTTTTGGAAATTGTCAATGCCATAGATGAGTTTGATGCACTAAACTGAAATTTAGATGTCGAAGAAATGGGGTGATGGGATGCGGCCGATAGATGCAGATGAATTGTGTGAAGGAAGGGTTAACAATGACCCGGTAAAAATTGCGGCTATGTGTGCACCCACCATCGAAGCCGTGCCGGTGGTGCATGGGGAGTGGGTGAACGGAAAATGTTCAATATGCGGTGCGTGTATTCCGACAGATTGCGCCTTTGATTATTTGTCGGAAGAGGATTGTTGTTTTTGTTATGCGTGCGGAGCAGACATGAGAAAGAAGGTGTGATATGAAAAAGACAGTAGTATTTGATTTTGATGGTGTAATTCATTCATATTCAAGTGGATGGAAGGGGGAAACCAATATTCCGGACGAGCCGGTGCCTGGAATTGAGAAAGCATTAAAGGAAATCCACGAAGCTGGATATGAAATTGTTGTGGTATCAACACGTTGTGCCTATCCTGGAGGGATGGCGGCAATAAATGATTGGCTTCTTGAAAATGACTTGCTGCGGTATGTTGATATAATATGCAAGGAGAAACCGCCTGCGGTTGTTTATATTGATGACAGAGCGATCTGCTTTGATGGGCATCCAGAAACATTGCTTGAAAAAATCAACGGTTTCAAGCCGTGGAACAAATAAGGGGGTCGGATAGATAATGGACGCAAAAATGGCATTTTTAGGGCTTAGTACAATGACACACAATTTTTTTCTCAGAGCGGGCGCACGAACCATAAGGGATGTTGTGGAAATTTGCGAGGGTAGAAAATCCAGAAAGAATATTCCAGAACGGTGTATTAAAGAAGCTAAAGAAGCGGTGGAAATGCAGGAAACACTACTTGGAATAAAATTTTTGAACTGAAATCTGGGAGAAGGTGTGATATGACAGTATATGATTATATTGAATTGTTATCAAAAACAGATAAATTGAGTGAGCAGATTGACGAATTTGTAGATAAAAATATAGATGACGAAAAAGCAGATGCTGCTTGCATGATTTTAGAAGAGGCTCAAAGTGTTATATGCCAATACAGAGGGCTTGCATATACGCTTACTCAAAAAATCGAAATTGAAAATTGCATAAAAGGAAGGTGAACAAAATGAATAACTATTTAGTCATTATAACCACAGTTTTAGTCATTACCCAAGTCATAAGAATTGCACAGAATGCAATCAACTTGCACAGGCAGAACACGCTTTACAAAAGGCAGTTGAAAGACCTTGCAGAATATGAATTGCAGAAAGAGGATTTTGAGATGCAGAGAAAGGCCTATAGGCTGATTGTGGAAAGGTTGGGTGGAGAGAATGAGTGAAACAAAGCTTTTGCCCTGCCCATTCTGCGGTGGGGAAGCAGAATTTTATAGAATGACAACAAGACAAAATTTCCGCTGGAGTGATTGCGTAGGTGTTAGGTGCAAAACATGTGGAGCAAGCTGTAGCGAAGTGCTTTACGATGCAAGAATACATTCAAATGACGAAGACTATTATGAAGCGGAAAAACACTGGAACACTCGGAAGCCAATGGAGCGGATCGTGGAGCGGTTGGAAGAGGTAAAAACAAAAGGATATGTCACTGGAATAACAGCAAATCCATACGAGTTTGCTTCCTGCCATGCAATGGATAGAGCAATCAAAATCGTGATGGAAGAAGGTGGGTTATGAATAAACCGAACATAAAAAACGAGTATAGCGACAAATTTGACGAACTGCGCAGGAATCGCGTTGATGTCAGTTTTTACAAGTACGGACCTGCAAAAGACAATTTTGGGACTGGTAATGTAAACGCGATTGCCACTATGGAGAAATGTATAGAGAAGTACAACGCAACAGGAAATACGGAATACCTTTGCGACGCTGCAAATTATGCAATGTTTGAATTCATGTATCCACAACATCCAAAAGCACATTTCCGCGCCACAGATAGCGGAGAAAGTGCCGGAATCGTGGGAATGAGTGTTAAAGAATTGGAGGAATGGACATAATAACTGATTATGAACATATCCTGATCTGCGCTGTCCGATATGCTCTTGGCAGAATGTCCTACATGGTGAGCATTGTCTGCGAATACGTTGCCAGTAAACACCGGGAATTATCAGAACACTGCATAGATATCATCATCCGGGACATTGAAGAGGAAATCGAGATGTGCCACAAGATTGGCAGAACATGCGGAATGGAATGTGATGAAAGAGAATGGATGCGGTTGTTGGAAACACTGAAGAAAAAAGAATGTGGGTAAAACAATGCAGGCTTGCAACAGCCAACACCGAAATCGTGCAGAGCGAATCTACCTGCATTTTACCCCTACATAAAGTATACGATTGAAATATTAGAGTTACGCGATTTTTAAAAAATATGCGCATTTTTGCAATGTTTTACAAAAAATACAGGAGGAAATATGAAAACAAGAGAAACTGGTTATGATGACTACGGTTTTGAGAAAAAAGAAGATAAAAGATTAAAAGCATATTGCCAAAGCGTGGAATTCGATGACCAGATTCTATTGTTCCATGCGTGCCTCGAAGCAAATAAGCAGCTGGCAGGAACCTTGTATTATTCCCTGGTAAATAATTTGTCATACGAGGATATTGACCAGAGGAAATACGTACCGATTTCAAAGGGAGATTTCTACGGATGGCAGCGGAAAGCATTGAACATATTCCGCAATCTGCTGATATTGAGCGGAAAATGGGTGTAAGGTGCATACCAATCAAGTACTCTTTATGGTTTATACTGATACTGAAATACTATAAACCATTAAGAGTATTTTTTTATATTGGACAAGGGGAAAAAATGAACATCAACAGGACAATGAAAAAGCTCCAGAATGCAATACTGCATAAAGGAATGATGATTAAGATCAATACAAATCAGTTTTTCTCTGAAGAGCAGGAAAGAATGATTATTTCATATAGGGTGTACACACCTGTATTGTGTTATTCACGGATGAAAGGTTATTACACTACGGATTATGAGATACTAAAAACATGTTCTGTTTCCGAAGTTGTATTTTGCTTATTTGATATATATAAGGCGGTGAAGGAATGGAATTGAAACCGCAGTACAAATTATTTGCTGATAACTTTATAGAGAACGGCGGGAGAGCCGTAAAGGCGGCGGTGGATGCCGGATACTCAGATACATATGCAAGGACATATGCGTGTCATAGAGGAGATGGGCGAGGCCTGCTAGACAATACTGACATAGCCAAATATATTGCTGAGAGACAAAGCAAAATAGATGCAGAGCGATTAATGTCACTGGAAGAGATACAAGCATTTCGAACAAGAGTTGTCCGTGGAGAAGAGAAGGATGCTTTCGAAATGGACGCTTCTTTGTCTGATAGGCTAAAAGCGGCAAACGACCTAGAGAAAGCCTTGAAAATAAAGGAAGAGTATGAGGAGAAGAAGCGTATTGCAGAAGAAGCCCTGATGCGAAAAACATATCACATGGATCTGCATGATATCCCAGATACGTTTCATCCTGTTATACGTGACATCAGAAAGCGCGGGCATCAAGAATACGTTTTCAAGGGCGGCCGTGGATCTACGAAAAGTACAACCGTAGCAATGACCATCATTGAGCTTTTGAGGAACAATCACGAAATTCATGCTGTTGTATGCCGCAAGGTTGGAAATACCATAAAAGATTCTGTTTACAACAAATTGAAATGGGCAATTGGAAAACAGGAATTTAGTGAGGAGTTTGATGCGCTGAAAAGCCCGATGGAAATTACACTGAAAGCCACTGGGCAAAAGATATATTTCCGAGGTGCTGATGATCCGGATAAAATCAAGTCTATAAATCCCGAATTTGGATATATTGGAATTCTGTGGTTTGAGGAGCTGGATCAGTTTTCTGGGGAAGAAGAGATACGTAAAATAGAACAGTCTGCAATCCGTGGTGGAGATCTTGCGTGGATTTTTAAATCCTTTAACCCGCCCAAAACGAAAAATAACTGGGCGAACAAATATGTCCTTACTCCAAAAGAGACGCGAATGGTTCATTCGTCCACATATCTTGATGTAGAGCCTGAGTGGCTTGGCAAACCGTTTATCGATGAAGCAGAGCATTTAAAAGAGATAAACCCTGCTGCATACGAACATGAATATGGTGGAAAGGCAAATGGTAACGGCGGCAATGTATTTGAATATCTCGAGATCAGAATAATCACGGATGATGAAATAAAGACATTCGACAAGATATATCAGGGTGTTGACTGGGGATGGTATCCGGACCTGTATGTGTTCAAACGATTATATGTGGATGAAGCACATAAAAAGATCTACCACATCGCGGAGATTACCGGTAATAAGATGTCGAACGAGGAAACAGCCCGGAAGATCAAGGAGATGAAATTTGCGGATTACTGGATTACTTGTGATTCTGCTGAACAGAAATCTGTGAATGATTACCGTGACAACGGACTTCCTGCGCGTCCTGCAATCAAGGGGCCCGGGTCTGTGGAATATGGTATGAAATTCATTCAGAGATACACACATGTGATTGATCCCGCACGTACACCGGTTACATATAAGGAATTCACGGAATACGAATATGAACGCGATAAGAACGGAGATATAATATCTGGATATCCGGACGAAAACAATCATACGATTGATGCTACAAGATATGCTCTGGAAAGCCTGTACAACAAGAGAGGGACAAGCGCATGACAAAGATAAATGTGTTGGGAACTGATTATGTGTTCAAGGAAGATGATTTGAACAATGAATTGCTTTCGGAAAATGATGGGGTGTGTGAACTGTATGAAAAAGAGATTGTGGTAAGAAAAAGGGAATATATGCCCGGAAGCACCGAAGTCGGAAGGGGGAACCGGTATCAGCATGTTATTCTTCATGAGCTGGTACATGCATTTGCAGAAGAAAGCGGTGTTTCGTATGGCAATGATGAAGCTTTGGTTGATTGGATTGCGCACATGATACCATTAATTAACAAAGCGCACAGCAAGATTGTAGCAGGTGAGTAAATGGGTGTAATAGCCAGAATCAGAGGGTGGATTGAAATGGTTTTAAATGGTTTGGTAAAAGAAGAATTTTTGATTAATCCGATTGTTTCCCCGGAAATGGAGAATGCGGTGAGAAAATGCGCAGAAATATATGCAGGCTTCCCGGATTGGATAAGCTTAGATGATGGAATAAAGACCATCAATTTTGCAAAATCTGTATGCTCCGAGACAGCGCGACTTGCAATGCTTGGAACATCCATAAACATTGACGGATCAGCGCGTGCTGAATGGCTGCAGGAAGAGATAAACAATGTATATTACAATATCCGGGAGTGGATTGAGTATGGATGCGCATATGGTACAATTGTTCTGAAGCCGGACGGAGACTCCATCGAGGTTATTACACCGGATAGATTCATTGTCACTGACATCAAGAACAAAGAGATTGTTGGTGCTGTATTTGTGTATGAGGAGACATCTGAGGACGGAAAAGAGTTTTTTACCCGTCTTGAGTGGCACAGATTTGAAAATAGTTTGTATGTGATTACAAACAAATGTTATAAATCCACAGGAAAAAATGGAAAAGGACACTTTGTACCCATCGAAAAGACTCCGTGGAGTGGAATGATTGAGCATTCAACCATTGAAAATGTGGATAAACCCCTGTTTTCTGTGTTCCGGACACCACATGCAAACAATGTGGATATACATTCAGGATTTGGACTGCCCATATTCTGGGATGCTCTGGAAGAATTGAAAGATCTGGATATTGCATACAGCCGCAATGCAAAGGAGATCTATGACAGCCAGCGGATTGTGCTTCTGGATTCTGATCGTATGCTTCCCGGCGGAGGAGTTTCAATCAAGGAAACGGTAAGCAATTTTGAATCTACCAGAAAGCAAATGGGACTTCCAAACATTGTCAAAAATGTGTACGGAAATGGAGCTGAGAACTTTTACCAGGAGATTAATCCGGCTCTTAATACAGATGAGCGTCTGAAAGGAATTAATGCGCTTTTAAGCCAGATTGGCTATAAGATCGGATTCAGCAACGGGTATTTTGTTTTCAATGAATCCACAGGAATCCAGACAGCAACCGGTGTAGAGGCGGACCAGCAGAGAACCATCCAGTTTGTAAAGGATGTTCGCGATCAGGTAGAAAAATGCATGATTAACCTGCTGTATGCGCTGGATAAGTATGCAGATATGTATGGCCTTGCACCACTTGGAGTGTATGAGGCAATCTATGATTTTGGTGACATCACATACAACCGAGAGGAAGACCGCGCCAGATGGTATGGATATGTTGTGGCAGGTAAGATTCCGTTTTGGTATTATTTGGTAAAATTCGAGGGATTCACCGAAGAGGACGCAAAAGCGATGCAAGCAGAGGCAAAGCCAAAGCCCGGAACCATATTTGGAGAAGAGGAATAATATATGCTGACACCGGAATATCTTCTGCGAGTTTCTGAGGGGGCCGAGGAAATAAGCGAAAGGCTCCATACGGACATTGTATCCAGAATTGTAGAAAGAATCGTGATCCGCATGGAACGCGGGGAAAAATACATACTGACTGCGCAAGACAAATGGCAACTGGAAGTTTTGCAGGATGCGGGATTCCTTCTGGAAGATATTCAGAAACTGCTGGCAGAAAGAACGGGAGAGCAGGAGCAGGAGATCCTGGAAGCGTTTGAAGATGCAGGTGTCAGAAATATGGAGTATGACGATAAGATATACAGAGCCGCAGGTTTGTCACCTGTTCCGTTGTGGCAGTCTCCATACCTTGTGAGACTCATGCAGAGGAATTATGAGGATACATTGCGGACATGGTATAACTTTACGCGTACAACAGCAGATGCGTCCCAGATGGCCTATATACAGGCTATGGACAGGGCATATCATCTGGTTTCTTCTGGATCCATCAGTTACACTCAGGCGGTGAAAGAAGCTGTAAATAGCATTGCAGAAACAGGTGTAATTGTACGATATACAAACACCACAACGGGAAGGGTTCACAGGGATACCATAGAAACAGCCACACTGCGAGCGGTCAGAACATCCATATCCCAGATGTGCAGCGAAATCACACAGGCAAGAATGGATGAGATGGACTGGGATATTATTCTTACATCTGCCCACCTGGGAGCCAGAATTGGTGATGGTGGTCAGAATTACACAAACCATACATGGTGGCAGGGTAGATTCTTTTCAAAGTCCGGAAAGGATAAGAGATTCCCTCCGTTTTCTGATTGCGGTGAGGGAGAAGTGCAGGGAATACATGGTGCCAATTGCCGCCATTCCATCGGACCGGGAGATGGGGAGCACAATCCATTTGCCGATATCGACACGGAAGAGAATAGAAAGATACGGGAAAAGGAAGAAAGACAGAGAACGCTGGAGCGCAGGATTCGAAAATCCAAGAGAGAAGCAATGGAGTATAAGGCTGCAAGGGATGCAGCGGAATCTGAGGTTTTGTGGAAGGAATTTGATGAAGACTATCAGAGAAAATCAGCATTGCTCCAGAAGCAGAACAAGGAATACAAAGAGTTTTGCGATGCAAATGGTTTGAAAAAATTGGATGATCGTTTGCAGATAGCAAAATGGGATCGCATGCAGGCTGCGGAAGCCAGAGGAGCGGCGGCCCGGTATAAAAACAATAAGGGGAAAGGAAAATGAGCAGATGGATAAAGTATAATCCAAATCCGCATAGAAACCGTGTTGGAGATTGTACAGTCCGGGCGATATCACTCGCAATGAGCCAGGACTGGGAAAAAACATATGCCGGACTTTCAGCATGCGGTTTTGCAATGGGAGACATGCCGACTGCAAATAATGTGTGGGGAAAGTATTTGCGTGAAAAGGGATTTCGGAGATATCTTGTGGACGATCATGGGAATGATGTATATACAGTCCATGATTTCTGTCAGGATAATCCAAATGGAACATACATCCTTGCAATTGAAGGGCATGTTGTTTGTGTTGTTGATGGTCATTATTATGATACATGGGACTCAGGTCAGGAGATTCCCATATATTACTGGACGAGGTGATGTTATGGCAATGGATATTATTCGAACACAGAGAAGAGTAATTGCTATTTTATGTGCTATCGCATTGGCTTTGCTTTTGCTGAATGTATGTCAGTACAAAAAATACAATTCTACTCAGGATTGCGAAGACAAAGAAGCCGTGATTCAGACATCCGTTATTTGGGCTGAACAGGCCGAATGCCGGAGGAAAAAGAATGAAAATATACGACTTCACACAGGTAGAACTAAACCTGTTCCGGGAAATGTGCAACTTCACGAAAGAAGAAAGCATGTTGTTTGAATACCGAGCCCAAAACATACCACTGGAAACCTGCGCGGAGTATATGAACGTAAGCATATCAACCGCAAAGAGGCTTAGCCGGAGGGTGAACAACAAAATAATACGCGTGTGCTGATACTTTTATGAGTCTTTGACGAACTGTCGGAGGCTCTTTTTTTGTGACAAAATATAAATAACAAAAGGAATGGGAGGAATTGACGATGTTTCAAAATGGGTATATGTATCAGGGTTTCAATCAGGCATATCCGCAACCGTATCAGGATCGTCTGGCGCAACTTCAGAATCAATATCAGCAGGCTATGCCACAGGTGAATCCGCAGCCATTACAGAATGGGGCTCAGGGGATTTTGTGGGTACAGGGAGAGGCGGGAGCAAAAGCATACATGATGGCCCCGAACATGACTGTATTACTGATGGATTCTGAGGGACAGCGGTTTTATTTGAAATCCACAGACATGTCAGGGGTCCCTACGCTGAGAACATTTAAGTATACAGAGGTTACATCGCAACCAGTGCTGGAAGAGGTTCAGGAAAACAAATATGTTACCCGTCAGGAGTACGATGAGATAAAAGGAAGAGTTGATGGAATAGCTCAATCTATTGAAAATCTGAAACCCAGAAACAGCAGAAACAAAGCGGAGGTGAGCGCGGATGAGTAATCCGATATATGATGCACTTGCTGGAAACAATGTGGGAATATCAGGCAATCCCATGAACATACTACAGCAATTTCAAAATTTCAGAAACAATATGCAGGGTAAAAACCCGAATGAGGAAATACAGAGATTGCTGAGATCTGGACAGATAAGCCAGCAGCAGCTCAATCAGGCACAGCAAATGGCTATGCAGATGCAGAATATGTTAAGAGGTTTTTTAAGGTGAAACAACCCGGCTGCAGACGGTTGTAAATATAAAAAAAGAAAAGGAGATATTATAAATGAATGATGGTTTATCAGCTTCCGATGTTGCCGTTTTAACAGGTGGCACAGGAAGAAACAATGATGGAATGTTTGGAGGAGATTGGGGAGCATGGATTATCCTGTTTTTGCTTTTTGGTCTTTTCAACGGCAATGGTTTTGGCGGCGGATTCGGCAGAGGTGTCGGCGGTGGAGGCGGACAGGCTGCAACTACAGCGGATCTGACAGCGCAGACCATTGTGGGAAAACTGGATGGATTGACAAATGGCCTTGCCGATTCCACATATGCTCTTAATGGAGCGATTACTGGCGGATTCAGTTCGTTGCAGGCCCAGCTTGCAGATTGTTGCTGCCAGACCCAGCGAGCCATTGATGGTGTAAATTACAATCTGGCAACACAGGGATGTGAAACCAGACGAGCAATTTCTGATGGCACCCGTGACATCCTGGAGAACAACAACAACAATACAAGGGCGATCCTTGATTTCCTGACTCAGGACAAGATTGCAACCTTGCAGGCAGAGAATCAGAATCTCAGACTGGCAGCATCTCAGGCAAACCAGAATGCAGTATTGCAGGCGGCTATGGATGCGAACACTGCAGAGATCATTCGCAGAACCGGAAATGATTGCCCGATTCCTGCTTATGTGGTTCCGAACCCCAACTGCTGCTACAACCCGTTTGGATTTGGTTATGGAACCGGTTATGGAACCGGATACAATAACGGATGCGGATGCGGCGCATGAGTAAAAAACTGAATAACTGTATCTTTCCCTTGCTGGGAATGTACGGCATCAGCTGTTATTACACACACGGGGAAGGCATAAGCTTTCCCCTTTTTATGAATGGAGGATATTTATGGCAGAATTTACAAACATAGCATTGCAGACCGTGGCCGCAGGTCAGAACGTGATATTTACGGAAACACCTGTAAACGGAACAAGATGCATTGAACACAGAGAGGGCAGCGGAATTGTACGGTTGAAAGGGAATGCCGGTCAGAATCGCGCAAGATATCTGGTATCGTTTTCAGGAAACATCCAGATACCCACAGGAGGAACTGTTGAAGAAATCTCAGTGGCTATTTCGATAGACGGGGAGCCGCTTCAATCCACACAAATGATTGTTACTCCCGCGGCGGTTGAAAACTTTTTTAATGTGGCATCACAGGTTTATGTTGATGCACCGTGTGGCTGTTGCGTGACGGTTGCTGTGGAAAATACATCAGATCAGCCTATTGAGGTTCAGAATGCGAATCTTATAGTGGTTCGCGTTGCGTAAGGAGGTGTTTATATGGCAGATATGGAAAAAATGTGCAGGATCGTTGAGGAGGAGTTACACAAGATTTCAGAAAAAGGCTTGAATACCAGCAACATTGACACGGCATATAAACTTGTTGACATGTACAAGGATATCAAGAACACCGAATACTGGGAGACAAAGGGTGAGTATTACATGGCCGTTCTTGATGAAATGCAGGGTGGATACAGCCAGAATGATGGTTACAGCGGCAGAAGAAGAGACAGCCGCGGAAGATATAGCCGGGAATCCGGACGCGGATCTGATCGCGGTTCTGATGGTTACTCCAATGCAAGACGGGGTGGATATTCCAGAAGAGAATCATACCGTGGAAACGGTTATTCCATGAACGATAGCATGAACTATGACCGTTACATGGATTCCAAGGAATCATACCGCTCTGACAAGAGCCCTGAATGCAAACAGAGACTTATGGACACCCTGGAGGAATACATGGGCGAGTTTTCTGAACAGCTGGAGGAGATGTTGAAAGACAGCGATTGCAGAGAAGAAAAAGAAATTATTACGCGCTATCTGAAGAAACTTCAGACTATGTAAAGGTGTACACACAAACAAATATATCGAATGATAAAATTAAAATGTGCATTCGGCAGAAGCGCTTTCATAATTTTCACTCCTTTATGTTTGCGGCCTGAAATGGCCGCGTATCGGGACATAGTTCAGTGGTAGAACGCGCACATATATGTGTGATGTCATGGGTTCGATTCCTATTGACCCGACTACCCCGCCGGTGGTCTATCCGGCTCAATCCATTACCTGCGGCGGCAGGTCAATAAACACGGCCAGGAGGATAATATTTATGCAGAAACTTATTGAAACTTTGAAGGAGTTTGGTCTTGCAATTCCGGCAGAAAAAGAAGCTGATGTAAAAGCAGCACTTGCAAAGCACTATAAAAACGTTGCTGAGCATGACAAAACGGTATCCAAGATTGACGGAGAACGTGATGCCTGGAAGAAAAGAGCAGAAACAGCAGAAGATACCTTGAAATCATTTGAGGGCATCGATCCGGCAAAAGTAAAAGATGAAATTGCCACATGGAAAAAGAAAGCTGAGGATGCTGAGGCTGAATACAATTCAAAGATGGCAGAACATGAAAAAACAGAACTTCTCAAGAGCGCGTTTGAGGGTATCGAGTTTACTTCTGAATCTGCCAAAAAGGCTATCTGGAGCCAGATTTACGAAGGTGTCACCGTGAAAAACGGCAAATTGATTGGGTTCAATGATCTGATTGAGGACGCGAAGAAAAATGATGCATCTGCATTTGTGGACAAACAGCAGCAGAACCTGGAACAGAACAGGGCACGCATCACATCAAACGGAAAACAAAACCAGAGCAATAACGGGGTTCTTACCGCTAAAGAAATTATGTCGATTAAGGATCCGGTAGAAAGACAGCGGAAAATTGGAGAGAATATTTCGCTGTTCAAGAAACAGTAATTTATAACAACCGCCTGCGCGTATGAGTGCAGGTGCTTCCCTAAATCCCTTTAAAAATTATGGGTAGAAAGGAATTTTTTATGCCTAGAGAAAACCTTATTACATCTGCTGATATTCAGGTATCCGCAAGAGAACTCGATTTTGTAAGCCGTTTTGAAAACAACTGGGATCATCTGATGGAGATCCTTGGAATTATGAGGCCCGTCAGAAAGCAGCCGGGCGCAGTGCTGAAAAGCAAATATGTTGAAGGAACCCTTCAGAATGGAAAGGTTGCAGAGGGAGAGGAAATCCCCTACAGCAATTTTAAAGTAAAAGAAAAAGCATATGAAGAAATGACCATTGAGAAGTATGCAAAGGGTGTTTCTATTGAAGCAATCACTGAACATGGTTATGAGAATGCTGTTCAGATGACAGACGATCAGTTCCTGTTTGAGCTTCAGAATGATGTAACCGGAAGATTCTATACCTACCTGAATACAGGAACCCTGACCGGTACAGAAGCCTCTTTCCAGATGGCTCTTGCTATGGCAAAAGGTAATGTAATCAACAAATTTAAGCAGCTTCACAAAACCGTCACCGGAGTTGTTGGATTCGTGAATGTACTGGATGTGTACCGCTACCTTGGATCTGCAGATATCACTGTGCAGAATCAGTTTGGATTCCAGTATATCAAAGATTTCATGGGTTACAATACCGTGTTCCTGCTTGGAGATGAAGAAATCCCGCAGGGCAAGGTTATCGCAACCGCTGTAGAGAACCTTGTTCTGTACTACGTTGACCCGGCAGACAGCGACTATGCAAAGGCTGGTTTTGATTATACCACCGGTATTGGTCAGACCAATCTGATTGGCTTCCATACTCAGCCCAACTACGGCAATGCAGTTTCTGAGTCCTATGCAATCATGGGTCTGGTACTGTTTGCAGAGTATCAGGATGCGATCGCAGTAATCTCTGTTGATTCTGCAAGCCTGGGGGAATAACTGGCTATAGCTTAAACAGAGCCTTTACGGAGGAGAGCCTTAATGACATGACGATATCAGAGATTAAGGCTCTCGCCGCAGAACTGGGCTATAGCATAACAAAAACCAGAAAGGCAGAAATAATTGCCGAGTTTCTTTCGCAGCAGGAGGGATGATAAATGTCATATGTGAGTTATGAATATTACAAGTCCCTATATGGAGAAGATTCTATTTCTGAAACGGAGTTTAACCGCATAAGTTGGGAAGCTGAGCGGGAAATCGACAAATCGACAACGGGAATAGACAATATTCGTAAATTGAAGGTTGCTTTTCCTGTTTGCGAGTATGATGCAGAAACTGTGAAAAGATGTGTGTGCAATCTGATTCGAACCATGTACCAGATCGATCTGGCATCCAAAAGTATGGCGGATGGAATTGGATATGAGAAAACGGAAAACGGCATCAGGGGGAAAGTGATTTCTTCCGTATCTGCTGGAAGTGAGTCTATCACATACGGAAACGGACTGACAATGCAAAGCACCATCGGAAAAGCAGTGTCTGATGTAAAGGAACGAAGCAGAATATACCGTGAGATCGTCACAGATGCCCTATCAGGCATAAAAGATTCGAACGGGGTCAATTTACTGTACATGGGCAAATACCCATGCGTAAACAGCTTATAAAAGAATACAGAGGGGGTGTGAAATGTTCAACACAACTGTTACGGTATTTAACCGGTATTATAGCAAACAGCTTGACAAATATACATGGTATCCGCATGTAATCCATAACTGCTACTTTAATGCCGATAAAGCCGCGAACATTGAGAAGACAGGTCTTGCTGATGCGGATTCTGCGACATTACACATCCCGTTTTCTTTTGAAGATGGAAAAACAATGATCGGCGACATGGAATATATGGACCCGATCAAATGGGCAAAAGAGCCTAATGATACTTATGGTGATATCATAACTTTTTCAGAGGGGAAGGATTTCTTTCTTATCGGAGAGTATTCAGAACAGGCTGTTTCTGATTCTGAATATATGACCGGTGGTGTACTTGGATTCAAAGATTATATGAAACGTAATTACGACCACGTATATACGATCAATTCTTCTGGAAAGTACAACCTCATTCCGCATTTTGAATTGAGGGGATCCTGACATGGCAAACAAGAAAATGCTTCCCGTAAAGCATGTGCGGTTTAATGTCAAGTATCCGAATGCAACAGGAGTCCTTGAACTGGACCTTGAAAGATTTGAGGGACAATATGACAAAGCACAGTATTGGCTTGATAGTCGCGTGATGACAGATATGGTGCCATTTATGCCGATGCGTACAGGAACTTTCATCCAAATAACCCGCGCTATGTCGCAATCTATGGCAGGAACTGGAAAGGTTGTTGCAGCCGCGCCACCTTATGGCCGTTTCTTGTATATGGGAAAAGTCATGGTGGATGAAAAAACAGGATCTACTTATGCAAGAAAAGGTGCAAAAAAGGTCCTTGTCAGCAAATTCGCCGGAATGACCAATGCGAAGGAAAATATCGAGTATAGCAAAAACGCAAATCCTAAAGCAACCAGTAAATGGTATGAAGCTGCTGAAGAACTATATAGAGATTCGTGGATTGATGGAGTAAGGAAACGTGCAGGAGGTGGAAATGGTAGGTGAAGTGAAACCCATAGGAATTGACAGTACGGGATATGAGCTTTTGACGGAGGCTGTCAGAAACATGTTGAATTCTTATCCTGCTCTTCCATTCGGCACAATAATCCGTTTTGAACAGCTGGACGAAAGATCCGGCATTGCATTTTCTGCTGATAATGGCTCTTTAATTATTGCTGAGAAGCAGTCTGTCACAGGAAAGATTACCAGAACATGCAGTTATCCGTTTTATGTGGTATATCGTGCGTCTGGAGATCTGGAAAACCAGAAGATAGCAATTCAGGAGTTTCTGGATGGGATCGGGAAATGGATTTGCGGCGAAGCTATTGAAGCCAATGGTGATGCATATGTTTTGAAACCATATCCTGAGCTTTCTGATGGAAGGAAGATCACGAGAGTAACAAGAATGAACAGTTATGGACTGACCCCGGGAGATAGCGGGATACAGGACTGGCTGATGCCATGTACTGTGGAGTACATGCATATATATAACAAATAGACCGGCACGCAAATGTGCGTGTTGCTATAACCCGGAAAAGTTACGGGTAGAAAGGACGATTGTATGTCTAAATTGAACAGAGAGGCACTTGCCCATTTTTTGGATACTGCATGGAATAAATCTGTTGCAGACGCGTCCAAAGCAGTATTTGAAATTATTGGTGATGACATTGAGGATATGTCAGTAGAACTCAACTCCGACACCGAACAGACCAAAAATATTCTGGGCCAGACCAAAACTATGGATAACGGATTTTCCCCGACCATGAGCGCAGATCCGTTTTATGCGGACCCGGACAAGCTGTTGTATCCGAAGCTGAGAGATATTGCTATGAAGCGTCTGAAAGGTGCAGACTGCCAGACATTAATGATGGAAGTTATTGTGGAGGACACTGAAGCAGAAACCCATGCGGCATATGTGCGTGAAGTGATTGTAAAACCCACTTCCTACGGCGGCGGTACTGAGGGCTTCAACATTCCGTTTGAAGTGTCCGAAAACGGTGCATGGGCAGAGGGAACTGTTACAGCGGAATCCCTTAAGACTGGAAAACCTGTCTTTACAGCCACAGAAGCAGCGCTGAGTTAATGAATTTTAAGGAGGAAAAATATGAAAGCGACAAAACAATTTACTACGGGTGTCATCAAGTTTACCTTTACGGATGAAGATGGGGATGTGTTTTCTTCTTTCCGAATGAATCCTACGGATGTGAATCTAATCAAGAGGGCTGAGGAAGTATCCGAGTATTTTGCGAACAAGAAGGTCGAGGGTGGATTTGCCACAACAACCGAACTTCAGGAATACAATAAGGAGATCGAGGACAAGATAAACTATCTTCTTGGGTATGATGCAGGAAGTGAGATTTTCGGACAGATTACAGCAACAACCATTTCTCCGGAAGGTGATATTTTTGCCTTTGTTGTCCTGGACTACATCATTGAAAAACTCCAGCCGGAGATTCAGAAGCGCAAGCAGGCTATGCAGAACGCAATGACCCGGTATACGGGGAAATATAAATCATGACGGGCTACGAATTACCCACCTCTCTGAATGTTGGAGGGGTGGATTGTTCTATAAGGACGGATTTTCGGGCAATTATAGATATTCTGACAGCTTGGAATGATCCTGACATCGATGATGATTGGTGCAGGACTTTAGTTATGTTGCAGATTATGTATGTGGATTTTGACAAGATTGATTCCTCACATTGGAATGAAGCCATTGAAAAAGCTTGCGAATTCATAGATTGCGGCCAAAAGCCAGATTCTAAAAAGAGGCCGCGTCTTATGGACTGGGAACAGGATGCGTCATTGATTATTCCTGCTGTAAATAAAGTGGCACACACAGAGGTGCGTGCTTTGCCATATCTGCATTGGTGGACTTTTATATCTTATTTTATGGAGATTGGTGACAGTTTATTCTCAACTGTGGTTTCATACAGAAGCAACCGGGCAAAAAATAAAAAAATCGAACCCTGGGAACGGGAATTCTACAAGGAAAACAAGAATATCATAGAACTTGATAAAAAGGATGAGCGGAGTGAAGAAGAGAAGAATGAGCTCCGGGCATTGTTTGGTATAAATAAACCGGTGCGCAGATAGACGCGCACTATTAACCTGGAATAGTTACGGGTAGGAGGTGGCTTATGGCTGCTGATGGATCAATTATCATCGATACGCGGATAGACACAAGGGGATTTAAAACAGGAGCAACAAATATAAAATCCCAGTTTGGAAAACTTGGCGGTGTTATCGGAAAACTAGGAGCAGCGATCGGTGCGGCATTTGCTGTTCGATCTATAATTAATTTTGGAAAAGAAGCCCTGGAACTTGGTTCGGACTTGCAGGAAGTACAGAACGTTGTGGATGTGACTTTTACCACAATGTCAGACAAGGTGAACGAATTCGCGCGGAATATGGCATCTGCAGCAGGACTGTCAGAGACAATGGCAAAGCGTTACACAGGCACATACGGCGCAATGTCAAAATCCTTTGGATTTGCCGAATCAGAAGCATATGAAATGTCTACCACTCTTACACAACTCACCGGTGATGTGGCATCTTTCTACAACATTACGCAGGACATGGCTTATACAAAGCTGAAATCTGTTTTTACCGGCGAGACAGAGAGCCTAAAGGATCTGGGTGTTGTTATGACCCAAAGCGCCCTTGATGCATATGCGATGGCGAATGGATTTGGAAAAACAACAGCCAAAATGACAGAGCAGGAAAAGGTGGCTTTGCGTTACCGTTTTGTTTTGGACCAGCTGTCTGCTGCATCTGGCGATTTCATAAGAACATCGGACGGATGGGCAAATCAGACCAGAATCCTCAAATTGCAGTTCGACAGCTTAAAGGCGAGCATTGGTCAGGGACTTATAAATCTTCTGACACCTGTATTAAAAATGATTAATACATTGCTTGCAAGGCTGAACACCCTCGCTGCATCGTTCAAGTCGTTTACAGAGATGATAACGGGCAAAAAGTCCAACTCCGGTGCAAGTATGGCCTCAGGATATACAGAGGCTGCAGAAAGCGCTGAAAACCTTGCAGGGGCAACATCTGAAGTCGCACAAGCAACCAAAGATGCAGCAAAGGCTGCGGAAGGTTATCTTTCGCCTCTGGATGAAATAAACAAAATGAATGCACCTGAGGCCGCGTCCTCTTCCGGCGGTGGAGGAACATCCATTGGCGGCGGTGCATCTGTGGATTACGGTTCCCTTGAAGAAGGGGAAACCATTGTTGATAAAACAGTAGAATCATTTGAGAAGTTGCAGGCTGTGTTTAAACCGATAAAAAAGGCCTGGGCAGAATATGGACAATCGATCAAAAGCACATTTAAAGGCATAGGGTCCGATCTTGCAAACTTTGGAAAAGAATTTTCCGGAATGGCCGTTGATTGGTTTTCTGGTCTGGACTTTTCTCCCTTGTTTGGATCATTTGATTCTCTGATGAAAGTGCTGCGCCCGTTGATAAGCACAATAACAGATAAATTGTTGTGGGCATATGAAAATGTGCTCTTGCCTTTTGGAAAGTGGACCATAGAAAAAGCATTACCTGCAGTAATCGACTTTTTAGCCTCAAAATTTGATCTTTTAAAAACGGTCATAGATGTTGTTTCGGATGTGATTGTCTTTTTATACAATCACGTATTGAAGGATCTTCTGGAAATGATTGGAAAGGTTGCCATCAACGGAATAGAGTTTTTGACTGGGTTCAGCACTTTTGTAAGTGGTGTCTTTTCCGGAGATATGGAAAAAGCATTTGAAGGACTTAAAAAAATGCTGACAAGTCTGGAGGATGCGTATAACACTGAATTTACCTATATTCAAGAAAAGATCATGATTCCATTTGATCGTTTTTTGTCAAAGGTATTCACCATTGATTGGAGAAATGCTTTTGGAATTCTCGGTAACAACTTAAATGCATTTTCGGCCAGTGTAAAAAGCGTATGGGAAGGACTTAAACAGGTTTTCAATGGCATTAATACATTTATACAGGGTGTATTTTCTCAAAATTGGAGGCAAGCATGGAACGGTGTGAAGCAAATTTTTGTAGGTATATTCGAGTCATTGGTCGGATATGTGAGCACACCAATAAATAGCATTATTGGTATGATAAATACATTGATAGATCTTGTTGTTGAAACTCTGAATTACATAACAGATAAGGCAAACAGTTTGCTTTCCAAGGTTCCGTCTTGGCTGAACGGAAACAAGCACTATTACAACCATATCAACATACCACGAATTCCATACTTGGCAACAGGAGCTGTTATCCCGCCCAACGCGCCGTTTATGGCAATGCTTGGAGATCAGAGGCACGGCAACAATATTGAAGCCCCTGAAAGCCTTATAAGAAGAATTGTAAGGGAAGAAAGTGGCGGAGGTGCAAATGGGTATACGTTTGTTGGTCAAATTAATAGGCGGGTGCTTTTTGAGGAGTTTATAACCGAAGCAAAATTAAGGCAGCAGACCACGGGAAAAAATCCATTTGAGTTTGCGTAATGGAGGATATAAATGCAAGATTACATCAGATTCAATGGTGTAACAGTCAAACAGCCGGATAAATATTCGGCTGTTTTGGCTACAACATCAACAAACGATTCAGATAGGGATATGGCATTGGTCATGCATAATACTCCTATTGGTACAGTGGCAGGATATGACATGGAGTGGTCATATTTAACAGCTCAGGAAGCGGCTGAGATATTATCACAGGTGCTTAACAGGCCCAGCTTCACCGTGCACTATTACAATATTTTAAGTGCATCATGGGAAGATGGAGAGTTTTATGCTTCCAATTTCAGTGCTCCTGCAAAGATCCTGGAAGAGGATGGAGAGTATTGGGAATCATTATCATTTAACATAAGGGGGATTGATCCTGTATGAAAAATGTAAGTTTGCGATTTCTGAAAGAGTTGGAAAAAAGAACAAATTTATACCAGGAGGCAACCATTGTTTTTGCCAATGGAACGGAGCTGGAACTTTCAAGGGAGTCATTTTATATCTCAGGCAACAGCTATGCAGACGCAGCAGGTAGCAATTCGTTTCCTCTTGGGTCTGCTTTTGGTAAATCAATAACGATTTCTCTGGTAAATGACAAGGAACAGTTTTCTGATTATGATTTCCTGTCGGCTGAAATTACAGTATATTGCTGCATGGATTTTGAAGATGGAACAACGGAAAAAATCTTGTTTGGCACATTTACTGTGATAGAGCCGGAGGCATACGGAAGTATTGTAGAGGTTACAGCATGCGATGCAATGTATCGTGGAGATATAGAATATACCAGTAATTTATCATTTCCCGCTACTGCAGGGCAGGTATTGCAGGATAGTGCATCCACGTGCGGTGTGTATTTGCTTACAACCACATTTTTCAATGATAATTATATAATCCAGGAAAAACCAGAAGGCGTGACTCACCGTGATATATGGGGAGCATGCGCAATGCTTGCAGGTGGCAATGCTAGAATGGACGAATTAAACCGCTTGTGCATTGTGGAGTATGATTTTTCTGTACTGGACCAGAATGGCGCGGATGGTGGATTTTTTGACGATTCCAAACCTTATGCCAGCGGTGATGATGTATATGGTGGAGTGTTTGATCCCTGGGATGCAGGCGATGATATCGAAGGTGGAACCTTTGAAGAAATGTATCGGTATCACGTTCTGTACAAGGCAAAGAATCTTACAGTATCCACGGACGATGTGGTGATTACCGGTGTAAAAACAACGGAAGATGAAACCGATTATATGTACGGATCAGACGGATATGTATTGAGTGTGGAAAATCCATTGATATCCGGCGGACCGCAAGATGCTGTGGACAGGATTGGAATGTTGCTTGTGGGTGTTCGTTTCCGGCCGTTTGAGATGGACCATATCGCCTATCCTATTGCGGAATTTGGAGACGTGTGCTATCTGATGGACAGAAACCGCAATCTGTTTCAGTCCGTTATCACTGATATGAATTTCACATTTTTTGGATATACAACCATCAAATGCACTGCTGATGACCCCATCAGAAACAGCAGTAAATACCATTCCAATACAACACAGGCTGTCAGAGCGGCAAGAAAAGATACAAAGAAACAGATTGGAGAATATGACAAGGCGGTGCAAATGCTTACAAATTTAATGTCTCAGAGTTTTGGAGTATTTAAAAGTGAAGAGATGCTTGATGATGGATCTGTTATCTATTACATGCACAATAAGCCCACGCGCCAGGAATCGCAGACAATCTGGAAAATGACAGCTGATGGGTTTGCTGTATCAACCGATGGCGGCCTTACATGGAATGCAGGAATGGACAGCGAAGGCAATGTTGTTGTAAATGTCCTTTCTGCCATTGGAATCAATTTTGAGTGGGCAAAAGGTGGCACTTTGACCCTTGGAGGAAATAACAACGGAAATGGTTTGTGTTTGGTAGTCGATTCTAATGGCAAAGAAGTTGCAAGGCTTGATAAAAACGGATTGACCACAAACAGTGCACAAATTACCGGTGGATCCATTAATATAAATGGTATCGGATATGGGTTTTACCCCATCTTGTTAGCTGGAAATAATAATGCGCAGATGGCTCTGGGACCTTATAACGGTTACTGGAGAAACGAAACAAATTATGGTGTTGTCGGACCGGGATCTATTGCTGCAGGAAAATATGACGCAGCAGGAAACCAAAATGCAACTGCTGGATTTTCTGCAGAAAGTCCGATGTACAGCAAACCATCTGCCGATAGTGTTATATCAGACAGTCCGAATATGGCAATCTTAAGCGGCGGCCAAATGCACAAAACATCGTCATCCAGCAAACGATACAAAACAGATATCACAGAAAAAATACCTGATAATCTGGATCCGAAACATCTTTATGACATACCTGTTAAAGTGTTTAAGTACAAGGAAGGTTATTTGAACAAAGGAGATCGCAAAGAAGGAAAGGATATCATCGGATTTATTGTTGAAGATTTTGATGGTGTGTACGAGGATGCAATACAATATGATAACAACGGAAACCCTGAGATGTGGAATTCACAGATTTTAATTCCCGCAATGTTAAAGCTGATACAGGATCAAAATAACCGAATTAATGAGCTGGAAAGACTCTTGAAAGGGGTGTAATTCATGGCAATTAAAAACAGACATGGAATTTATGATAAATTTGTTCCGGAAAAGCTGGTTCCCGGAGAATTTGCATTTGTCCGTAGTGGTGATCCCAATGCAAAAGACGGAAAATCCATCTACGCTTCTTTTGATGCCGGATCAACCAAAAGACTGGCAACTTATGAGGACATGAAAGAAAACATTGCATTGGCAGCAGATGATGTGGTGAAAGATGTGGTGGATGAAGTTGCGGAAGAACTACATGCAGCAACTGACCGCGCAAACACATCCGCTGTTGAAGCAGAAACAGCAGCAATGGATGCGACAAATGCGGCAGAAGAAGCCAAGCACGCGATTGCTGGAAGCAAATCACCTGTATATAAGTCAGATGGCTGGCCAGAAGTTGGTGAGGAAGGACGGTTGTATATTGATGATACCGTGTCCCCCAGACTTATCTACACATGGGATGATGTTAATGGATATGTTTTGACAGGCGGTGCAAGCGGAGGAGGAGGGTCTGAAGAATCTAGGGTTATTCTTATCCCCGTAGAAGCCGCTGGTTTTGAATTAAATGAAACCACTGGAAGATATGAACAAACCATTTCTGTAGTAGGTATGACTGAAGGAAGTGGCGGAATCTGGGATATTGTTCGTACTGGTCCTGTATTAACTGAAGAAGAATCAGAAATTGTAGCAAATATCACTGATGTAGAAAGATTAGAAAATGGAGTTAAAATCAGCTGTTTAGAAGTTCCTACACAGACATATACACTTGTATTATATGGAACTTTTGTAAATAGTGGAGAGACTTTAGTATCTTCTATGCCTGCATGGTTTAATAGAGTTGAGGCAGTGGAAAATAAAGTTGAGGGATTAACTTCTAAGATTGAAGCATCTGGGTTCACGCAGGTTACAGAACTTTCAAGCGGAGCAGTATACAATGATTATGGCGGGTGTTACTACTATAAGAAAAATAACAAAGTACACGTCCATATTGGTATAAGTGGCTTAAGTGCTAATACCAGACACCAACTGTTTCAATTACCGTCAGGTTATGAACCGTATTCCAGTGTTAGAAGTTGTGGAACTGGTGGAGAATCTATGATGAGTTTGGCTTGGATAGAAGTCAATAACTATGGTGTTGTGTTCTGTGCAAGTTCCGACCGATATGCAATGTGTGATATTGAATTTGACCTACTTTAGAATTTAGATTTGAAACGATATAAATAATTAATTTGAAAGGAGCTGACGCTATGGGTCACATACCTGGAGCAAATTCAAGTAATTTAGATTTAAAGAAACGTATAAATGAATTAGAAACTGAAGTTGAGGAGTTAAATTCTAAATTGGGAACAAAGGTAAAAACAAAAAGTGGTTCTTTCACAATAGGAAACGACACTTGGGCACATATTGATATAGGTGATAATTTAAATATTGTTTTAAATATTGGAATAGAAGTCGAAAGCGGTAAGTTAAGATATCCGTTGTATGATATTTCAACACACTTCACATATCGCACCGCAGGTTCTACTGTAAGTATTAGGTCTATTGGTTTAAAAGCAGGAACTTATAATTATATTATCGCTTATATTTAAAATTCTAAAACGAATAACTATTAGAATTTAGTTCGACAAGCACAGAGAAGAAAACACGATGAAATAATAAACAAAAATACATACTGGAGCCAACTGCCAAAGTGTTGGAGAAAGGACACATATGGATTTTAGTATTATTTTGGAGCATTTTGTTTTGGTGGTATTGCTTGCGTGTTTGTGCACTGGTTATTGCATTAAGCACGGTAGTTTTTTTGAATGGATCAACAACAACGATATTCCGATTATCCTGTCTGTAATGGGTGCAATTCTGAACCTTTTTATTAGCGGATTTTCTATTGAATCTGCAGTATATGGTGCATGCATGGGGCTTGCATCTACTGGTATGCATCAGACTTTTAAACGCTGGATTGAAAACAAATCGGAGTAAGGAATGGGGTTTACAATTACATCAGAACAGATCATATGGTTTTGCGGTTTGATTGCATCATTGTGGACTGCGTGGAAAATCGTCAAGGAATGGAAAAAGCCAAATGAAGATCTTAAGAAAAAAGTAGAAAAACACGATCAGCTTTTAGATGATGACAATGAACGGTTAAAGGATGTGGAAGCATCCAACAAAATGATTCTTCAGTGTCTTTTGGTTATTATAAACCATGATATCACAGGAAATGGCATTGAGCGCATGAAAACGTGTCGTGATGAGTTGCAGGAATATTTGATTAATAAATAAGTGAGGTGATATGCATGACTGAAGAACAAAAGAAGTTTATAGAAGAAGCAGATTTTTATATTGGAAAGTATGCGCCAATGTATAATGTGTTGGTGCATTCTCCCATTCTTGCTCAAATTATCATTGAAAGCAACTGGGGGAAGTCAAATAAAGTAATAAACAACGGAAAGTGGATGCACAACTATCTTGGCCTTAAATGGCGAGATGATGGCAGATGTCCGATTGCCTGTGGCTGGTTTACAGAGACAGGTTCAGAGCAGGATGCAAACACCGGTCAGTACCATACCAGCGAAATGAGATGGTGTAAATTCAACAGCCTTGAGGATTGCATACATGGATATTTCCAATGGACAAGCATCCCAAGATACTCTGCGGCCAAGGGTGTCACTGATCCTGAAAAGTATATCCAGGCCCTGAAGGATGCGTCTTATGCCAGCAGTATTTCCTATGTCCAAACAATCATGAACAAAATCAGAGAACTTGACCTTACGAGATTTGACAATGCCGAAAGTGTGGAAACGGTTGTGAAAAAGCCTGTTGTTTGCATTGATGCCGGACATTATGGAACATATAATAAATGCCCAAACAATCCGAATTATTCGGAAGCAGCAGTAATGTGGAAATTGCATTTGCTGCAAAAGACATATCTGGAACAATTGGGTATTGATGTTATTTTGACCAGATCAGAGCAGAGCAAAGATCTTGCTTTAAATACCAGAGGACAAACTGCTAAAGGCTGCGCCCTGTTTTTTTCTGACCATTCCAATGCTGTTGGAAGTGCAATGAATGAGTCTGTGGACTATGTAGCCGTGTATCATTTGACTGATGATGCTGCTGTTTTATGTGATGATATCAGCAAGGAATTTGCCAATAAGCTTGCCCCTGTGATTGCGGAAGTGATGGGAACGAAACAGGCTCCCACAGTCCTCACCAGAAATTCCAGCAATGACAGGAATGGTGATGGTGTGCTGAATGACAACTATTATGCAGTTCTTCATGCAGCACGCTCTGTCAATGTTCCGGGCCTTATCTTGGAGCATTCCTTCCACACCAACACAAGGACAGTCGCTTGGCTGCTGGATGATAGCAACCTTGACAAACTGGCCAGAGCCGAAGCGGAATGCATTGCCGGAATACTGCTGAAAAAAACAGTTTGCCTGGAGAATGCGACCACCAAACCTGAAAGCCCTGAAGTTTTGTACAAAGTGCAGGTAGGAGCTTACAGAAACAAGGAAAAGGCAGAGCAACAGCTTGAAGCAGTCCGGGCCAAAGGATTCAATGCCTTTTTGAACCAGATTGACGGATTGTACAAGGTTCAGGTGGGTGCTTACGGTATTAAAGCCAATGCAGATGCAATGCTGGCCAAAGTGAAAGCGGCCGGATTTGATGCTTTTATTGCCACAGTAACAAGCACCGATGCTGCTAGTCCTTTCTATTCGCAGTATACTGGCACTTCCAAGGAGATTGATGTGGTCTTCCGATCTATCGGTGTGCCTGATAAGTTCATTGGAAATGCAATGAAGCGCAAACCCATTGCAATGGCAAATGGAATTGGCGATTACACAGGCAAAGCGACTCAGAACCTTTCCCTGATTTCTCTGGCTAAAAACGGAAAACTGAAAAAAGTGTAAAGAATAAGGGTAGGGACTGCGTGTCCTTACCCTTATTTTTTATTCTTCTTTACTTGTCAAGAATTGAACATCTTCATCATTCGCGCTAATCAGAACTGCGTCATATTTAGCTTCAATCAAGGTGTTTTGGAAACTGTACTGCCTTGAATCATCAGCTTTGAAAATCTTTATTCTGATGTCTCTTCTCTTAAAGTCTCCATAGATACAAATTGTGAATAATTCTTTCATATATTTTCCTTTCTGACAGCCTGACCACCTGCTGACGGGGTTTTGCGTGTTATACTTCTTCGATAACCAAAACAGATGATCCGTTTAATAATGCACCATAATCATATCTGTGATGGTAAACGTACACTTCGCAATCAAATTTATCTTCGCTTTCGTATCTGTAAAACTTCTTTCCGTCTGTTTTGAAAACTTCATATACTACAAACATTCTTCCTGCTTTCTCCCGGCACTGCCCTGCCGGGTGGGGTGTGGTTGGTTAATTATTCTTGCAATATCTCTTTGCTTCTGCCAGTGTTTTGAAGCTTTCCAGAATCATTTCTTCATCACATACATCATAGTATACTTTTATTCTTCCACTGAACTCTCCAGTGAAATCATCGTGTTTTCTTGCTTCGCATCTTACTATCTGATAACCATTGATTTCATCTACAACTTTTGTGGTTAAGTTCTTTTCGTTTGTCATTCCCTTATCTCCTTTGGTATTTATTTCCCGTTCCTTATAATGTTATTATAATATATAGCGGACATATATGCAATATGCAGAGCGTACAAATATAGCGGACATATTTTATGCATATTGCATATAGCGGACATATTTTATGTGTGATATTATTTAATAAAAAAGGAGGAGTGGTTTATGGCCTACACAGAAGCACAAAAGAAAGCAAGTATTAAGTATATTAGTGAAAAAACGGATGATATTCGTTTAAGGGTTCCCAAAGGATTAAAAGACAAATACAAAATTGAAGCTGAAAAACGATCAATGAGCATGACGCAATTTATAATCGAATGTGTTGAAAATGCAATAAAAAACCCTTGACTATATAGCGGACATATAGTATAATATAATTGTAGCAAGGGAACAGCAGGAAAGGAGTAAACATGGAGGAAAATACATTGAGCGTATTTAAAAGTTATTTAAGGAGATTGTTGCAGGATCTAAAGGATCTCAAAGAAGCACTAAAAGAAAACAAAACAGAAAAGGCTGAAGAAATGATTGATCAGCTGATCAATGATACTCAGAAGGGTATAGAAGACAACTAAATAAGGAGCAGACACAAGGGGCGACACCTGAAACTTCCTGCTGGTCGCCCCCGTGTTATTTTATAATAAAATATTTCCGCTTATAAGTCAAACTGATTTCACAGAAATAAAAGTAGTTTTTTGCACAGAATATCACACGAAATATCACACGAACATAAAAAATGCTTTATTTACAATGGTTTTCGGTTGAAATCATCAGGTTCAAATCCTGTTACTCCGACTATATGAAAAACCCTTGAAATTGCAGGAAACGCTGTAAAATCAAGGGTTTTCTTATTTTTCATATGTCCTAGTTACGACAAATATGACACCAAAAGGATGCGTTTTTCACACAAATATCACACGAAATATCACACGGAAATTATAGCTTTGGAACATTGGCAAAATGGCTTATAATTTTCTGAGTCTGCTTCTTTTCTTCTGGGGCGATGGTGTCCCTGTAAATGGAGTTCATGATATAACTTGTGGACCATCCGCCGCGTTTCATAATGTATTCATCCGGGATCCCGATGGCATGCATGATGCTGACTGAATAATGCCTCAGGTCATGGAATCTGAATTTGTTTTCTAAGTGTGTATATTTAACCGCCCTTTGAAATCTGTGGGTAATCATGTCAGGAGTTCCCTGGATAATCTTCCCTTCAATCCCCTTTAACCGATCAATAACAAAATCTGGCATTTCTATGCACCGGTAGCTGCTGTATGTTTTTGGCTGCTTTACAATCCATTCTTTGTGTTCATTGAGGACCATGCTTTTTGATACTGTGATTACATTTCCTTTTATGTCTGTAGATTCGAGGGCGCATATCTCACCTCTTCTCATGGGTCCGAATGCAGCTAAAAGTATGGCTATCTCCAATTCTTTGCCCTTCACATGCTCCAGGAGACGCTTTACATCATCATCGGATGGAGTATATAGTGCGGTCTGCTTTTTGGCCGGGAGCGTGATCTGCGGCACAAAATCCGGACGAAACATCTGAAGGGCAGATCTCAAGAGGCCCCAGGCATTACGGACCGTTTTGGGTGATAGATCCTTGCTGATGTTGCTGATCCAGATCTGAAGCGTGGTATTATCTATTTTGTTTATTTGTATTCTTTCAATGTCGGAAAAATGGTTTTTCGCACAGTTTTTATATTCCCGGACAGTTCCCGGGGAAAGTACATTTTCTTTTGCGTCAATATACCGGTTCATGCATTGGCTTACTGTGATTTCGTTGATCGGTGTTTGGTGTTCCTTGTTAATGGAATACTGCGCAGCCATTAACTCTGACTCTTTTTTGGTTTCTGCGGTAAATGATTTATAGTGCTTCTTACCAGAATTGTCCACATAGTCAAATACCTGGGTTCTCCAGTTTCCGCTGGGAAGTTTTTTTGCCTTTGCTGCCATGTTAATTCCTCCTTTTAAGTGTAAAAAATAACAGCCAATGCATTTATACTTGCGCAGGCTGCCGGAGGATGGTATAATGATTTATGCATCTCACCATTATACCACTCCGTATATTGGTTACAAAACCGTTTCTGTTGGCGCAGGAGCGGTTTTTTGTTTTAATTATTATTTATTACAAAACTAAGTTTTCGGTCTGTCCATAGGCTATCTACAAAGTATACCTCTATTTCATCCCAATTTTCTGGAACTTCAAGAGCAAGAGTGCCCTTCATTTTCTTTCCTGGTACTATTGTTCCATCTAGCCCCTGAGCATCTTTGTTTAAAGAAAGGGCCATCAATGCATTTCCGCTGTATTCAAGCAAATAATCATCGCAATATGTTTCAAAGCTTAGCATGCTACTTATTGTTTTATCTGCGTCAGAGTTATTTGAAATTTCAAATTCAATAAATACGAATGTATTTCCTTCATTTGGTTTTGTCCATTCGTTTCCAGAATTCTCCGAATAATTTGTCAGGACAATTTCCATGTCTCCATAGTCTATAAGCTCTCCCATATTAAAAGATGTGCGTTCTTCTGTCGGATTACCTTCATCGTTTTGGCTTTCATTTACATTGTTTGATCCTTCTATATCAGCTACTTTTTGAGGATCATCACTGCCAGAGAAAAGAATCCCAACCAAAAGAAATAAAGCAATTAAGATGCCAACGGCAATAATAACTGATATCAAGCATCCATGACTTTTCTTTTTGACTGGTTTTGCCATTTCATACTCTAAATCTTCTAAAAAATATTTTTTCTTGCACACATCACAAAGCATGTAGTCTTCTGATTTTTTACTGTTTCTCAGTTGGTTTCCGCATTTTGGACAATTCATATTTTTCCTCCTTTTATCTATCTCCCCAAGACCCGTCAGGGCTTAAGAATCCAATTACATACCCGCATTTATCATCTATTTCCTCGCGAGTAAATAGCATCTGACGGCTGTCTATTACAGACATATACTTAATAACTTCTTTTCCGCCCGGATGCTCTATACGTTTTATGCAGATATAAAGATTTCCACCGTATCTTACAACGCATCGCTCCCCGTTATGGGCTTCACGGTCTGCTCCAAGTAGTATAATCTCATCTCGCATGTAGTGCGGTTCGTAGTGATCGCATGGGATCCTGATGCCCACACATGCATTTGCTCTTATTGCAGCAGGCAGGTGGGTTATATCCAAAGGCTCAGAAGCAATGGTTGTCCGTAGGGCCCCGTGTTGGCATTCTGGGAGCAATACTGATATGCGCTTAACTTTGTCCGGGGTGCCTCCGTGCAGGTTGTACTGATGCCTTACAAAAGCTCTGATGACATATCTGTTGTGTTGCTCAAGCTCCCGCGACATAGATATACATTCCTGTATTTCCGGTTCGATGGTCCCTGCGCCAACGAGCTCATCTACGCTCACACCTAAGGCCCTGGAAATCTTGATTGCCGTAGATAGTTTGCAGTCTGTAGCATCCCCGTATAGAAATGCGCTCAGTGTGGAAAATGGTATATCTGCCATTTCCGCGATCTCCCTGATCGTGTAAACCTTGTTTGCAATAAACAGGTTAATATTGTAACGGAATGCACCTATCCAATCATCACGATTAACCACAAATTTAAACGTTATTTTTTTTGTTTTGTTACTTTTTGTCATGTTTCCTCCATATATCACTTGTAGTAATATAAGGATGTCCATTGCAGGACATCACCTTGGGGGCGCGAGAGGTTTGCGAGGCCGTAGCGTCCCCTAAAAATCAAAGGAGCCTGTTATGAAATTAACAAGTATCGCCTCCATAAAGATTAAGTTTAGACCGCAATCAGCTAGAAGTGTCGTGTCAAACGAACATTACCTATTGCATTCTGATGCCGTTGGTGTTAGAATGCGATTAAGGAATTTCGAACGTGTGTTTGCCATTTGATTGGAGGTCTTGCCGTGGATGAGTATAATGATATTTTGATTATGTTGGAAATGATCAAAAATAATAGTAAAGCCATTTCCTACATAAAAAGCTTTTTACAAGCATTTGTTGCACGATATTGTTAATCGGAAAGAGCAAAGGAACGCATCATATTAAGGATTGCTGACTTTTGCTCTTCATTTAATTTTGAATACAATTCTATTAGTTCTAAATGCTCCGGTTCAAATCCGGGTATTTCTGGTTTCTCTCCAGTCATTAAATATTCTACTGTGGTTCCCAGTGCTTTAGCAATCAGTATTAGTTTATCTGTTTTGGGAACGCTTTTCCCTTTTTTCCATTCACTAAAAACTGTTGAAGATATTCCTGTCATCCTTGTTATATCTGCAGCCGTCAAATTTTTGGATTTTAAAAGATCATCAAATAACGCATACATAATATACATCTCCATTGATCTCGAAAATCCTAAAAAAGGGCTTGACAAACTAGAATATCCTAGATATAATAAGTATATGACTTAGGAAATTCGAGATTTTAAATAATAAGTTTCTGAACAATTCTTATTATAGCGGATTTCCTAGGTAATTACAAGTAAAACTTAGAATTTTCGTATGGAGGTGATGAATATTGAAGAAAGATGAGCGTATTGCCAGCTTTCAGAAGCTGGAGATGCTGGTAAAAGAGAGAAAAACCACATTTTACGCAGTTGCAAAAGAATTGGGCTTGGCCAAAAGTTTGTTTTCAGACTGGAAAAGCGGAAAGTCGATGCCGAAGACAGACAAGCTGTTACTTATTGCAGAGCATTTTGGTGTTCCGATTCAGTATTTACTGGATGTTTGATGGCAACGAAAACAATGCAATGATTTTAATATAATGCAGCTCACATTCCTGCACCGGAGTAACCAAAAAAATAACACATAACAAATGCCATGTATTGTATTCTCTCCCTGTTTATAAATATCCGGTGTGGGAATGTGGGCTGCAGGAAGGGAAGAATATGCCAAAACTGAAACCATCTGACAGAGAAATAAAGAGCAGAGAAAGAAGGGCCATTCTTGCTGCTGGGCAGGAAAGAGAAGCGGTAAGCGATGAAGTTGTTGCAAAAAGCATGGGTGTTGTGCTCCGGACATATCAGAGAAGAAAAATGACACCTGGGGAGTTATCCCTTGATGAGGTTTGTGGAATCATAAAGCGGTTGCACTTAACGGATCAGGAGGTGCTTGTGCTTGTAAAAGGATCCAGATGTTAAAAGAAAGGAGGAAAGATGATGAGAAGAGCAATTATTGCAGTTTTGTTTCTTGTAGGATTATTCCTTATGAGTTGTGACAATATCATTATAGTTCTCTTGGGTTTGGCCTGTATGGTTCCCGGAATGATCGCAAGCAACATTTCTACAAAAAAAACGCGCCCACATGCTTGGCGGCATTAATAAGGGCGCGCATTCCAAAAAATCCATTTATATAATAACAGGAAATAGGGAGAAAAGCAATATGAAGAGACGAAAAAGACAAATTGAAAAAGCAAAAAAGAATCGTAAGATAGTGCAGAGAGCCCTGGCACATCGTATTCTGGAGCTGGTCATGGACAGGAACGAAACTGGCAGAACCACTTTTTTTGAATTCGCAGGCCATACAAATGGTGTTGAAATAAGGTTGTATGAAGGTGACTGGAAAAGTGATCCGGAAGCGGATTATAACTATATGATTGCATATTTAGATGACGATGTTGGAAGTACACTTCGCGAACTGGAGGCGGCATTATGTGGGAAGTAGAAAACAGAATGATTGTTGATTCTGAGTGGGGAGAAACAGAATACGGTGTAAAGTCTGATCGTGATCCCTACTGGGACGATATGCCGGATGAATGTTATGAGGAGGACTGAGAATGGCGAATGAAGTTGTAAAAAGTTTTTCAGAAACCCTTACGGACAAACTGATTACCGTTGAGAATGCGCTTCCAAAGGATTTCAACAAAGAGCGGTTTGTTCAGAACTGCCTTGCGGTTTTGAATGAAAAGCCGGAACTTACAAAAATCAATCCAGCAGAGCTGCAGGCAGGACTTTTGAAGGGCGCATACCTTGGATTGGATTTCTTCAAAAATGAATGCTACTTGATACCGTATGGAAGCAAGGTGAAATTCCAGACAGATTACAAGGGAGAAACAAAATTTGTAAAGCGGTATTCCATGCGTCCCATCCACGAGATATATGCCAAGGTTGTTCGGGAAGGTGATTACTTTGAAGAGAAGATCACAGACGGACACCCCAGCATTGATTTCAGACCGAAGCCATTCAATAACGGGGAGATTGTTGGAGCCTTTGCCGTTGCACTGTACAAGGATGGCGGAATGGATTATGAGGTGATGACTTCAAGAGATATCAATGGGGTACGCTCTGTTTACAGTAAATCGAGCAATTCTGGAGCATGGAAAAACTCATGGGATGAAATGGCAAAGAAAACGGTGTTGCGCCGCCTGTGCAAGCACATAGAAACTGACTTTGAAAGCACAGAAGCAATGAAAGCATGGGTGGATGGATCTGATTCCAATATTGCCACAGTCGAAAGAAGCGGTGATGTAGTAGATGCATTTGCTGATGTGGTTGCTGAATCTGAATACAAAGAGGTTGAATAAATGAGCGATTTTGTTTTGACTGCCGACAACTATTATTCCCGTGAAGCGGACCTACGGTATATGTCAGCACATCAGTATCTTGATTTTGTAGGTCACATGGGAGTGCATGGATGCGAAGCGCGGGCAATGGCAAAGCTCCTGGGAAGTTGGACAGAACCAGTTACACAAGCGATGCTTGTCGGATCCTACGTTGATGCATATTTTGAGGGAACACTGGAACATTTCATAGAGGAGCATCCGGAATGCTTTACAAAAAAAGGGGATCTGAAAGCGGAATATAAAAAAGCCGATAACATGATTGCCAGATGTGAAGCTGATTCCTATTTTATGCAAACCATGAGCGGAGAAAAGCAGGTCATTATGACTGGTCACCTGTTTGGAGCTGACTGGAAGATAAAGATTGACAGCTATATACCGGGCAAAGCTATTGTGGACCTGAAGACTTCAGCGAATATCCACAAAGCATGGAAGGTAGAGGACTATGGCTGGGTTTCTTTTGTAGAGTATTGGGCATATACGATACAGCTGGCGATCTATCAGAAGATTGTAGAAATAAACACGGGTAAAAAGCTCCCATGCTACATATCTGTGGTTACAAAAGAAGACACTCCAGAGATTAAAGTAATATATGTAGATCAATTTATTCTGGATCATGCATTGAACGAGGTTGGAGCCAACATGCCCACAGTACTTTCGGTAAAAAATCAAGATGTAGAGCCTGTGAGATGCGAAAAATGCGATTATTGCAAATCTACAGAGATTCTTTCCGGACCTGTTAGAATGGAAGATCTGATTATAGGAGAATGAAAATGAAAAGCATATTGACGAAATACACAGATTTCTGCATGTTCTGCGGAAAACCAACCACAACCGAACATCATTTTGTGTTTGGGCATGGAAAAAGAGCAATTGCAGATCGTGATGGTGTGAAAGGACCGGTGTGCGATGATTGCCACACTATGGGGCCGCTTACAAGCAGAATCCACGATAATCCAATGGCCGAGAAGCTTTCCAAGATGCTTGGACAGATGGCATGGGAGAAGCATGCAGTTGCCGCTGGAATGTCTGAGGATGCAGCAAGAGAATTGTTTTTAAAACGGTACGGGGTGAGCTACCTATGATGTTTTCTATTGTTGGCAGGCATTGGAAGAATGAAAAAACATTCCCAAGTCTGAACGATTACATAAATGAGCTCGGGAAGAATCCTAAAGCGGGCGGGCGGATGAAAAGCAAGTATGAAAAGATAGCCTGTGACGCTTTCAGACTTGCATGCAGAGGCCAAAAGATAACAGACAGGGTTACATTTCATTATAAATTTTATGAGCCAGAAACAGGCCAGAAACGTGATCACATGAATGTGTTTGCGTTTGCTGACAAGGTGATACAAGACGCACTGCAAAAGTGCGGAGCATTAAAGGATGATTCTCCATACTATGTGGATGGGAGCCGGATTACACACGAATTTTTTTATACTTCCGGCACTCCCAAAATTGAGATTGAAATTGAAATAATAAAATAATCGGAGGTTTTTATGATTAACAATTTTATAGGAAAGAAAGTTATTGTACGAGGCGACAGAAGCGGAGTGTTTTTTGGAACATTGGCAGCAAAGGAAGGAAAGGAAGTAAAACTGGAAAAGTGCCGTAGGATTTGGTATTGGGACGGCGCTGCATCAATATCTCAGCTTGCCACGGATGGAACATCCAATCCAAGCAACTGCAAATTCACCGTGACTGTAGATGAAATCATCATCACCGATGCAATTGAAATTATTCTTTGCACTGAAAAAGCAGCAGACAAGATCGAGAAGGTGGCCGAATGGAAAAGATAGAAAAATGGTTGTCGGATAATCCGATAAACTCTGGCTATGGCTCTGGCTTTGGCGCTGGCGCTGGCTATGGCGATGGCTCTGGCTCTGGCTCTGGCTCTGGCGCTGGCTATGGCTCTGGCGCTGGCTCTGGCTCTGGCTATGGCTATGGCTCTGGCTCTGGCTCTGGCTATGGCTCTGGCTCTGGCGATGGCTCTGGCTATGGCTCTGGCGCTGGCATAGGATCATTTGATGGTCATAAAGTATATCTGATTGATGGAGTCCAGACAATAATCAAACACGCTCACG
>JAZUCP010000221.1:0-7339 GCA_045639165.1 Acetatifactor sp.
CATAATGATGCGTCCGGTACGCTCATCAATCACAAAATTAATATCCACGTAATTGCTGCCTTCCACCCATTTAGTCTCAGGACACTCGCCTTTTTCCAGCACTCGTACAAACTTCTCTTCCCTATAATATGTATCATAAATGGCTTTTATCTCTTCGTAGGTTGGATAGGTGCCGTCCGCCTTCTTATTCAGCTTGGCATATTCTGTTACCAGGATACCACGATTCATGGGTACCAGATGAGGGGTAAAGTTCAACAGCACTTCCTGACCGCAGGCATATCCTAACTGCTCTTCGATCTCCGGCGTATGTCTGTGGCTGGCCACACCATAAGCCTTAATGCTTTCGTTCACTTCACAATACAGATTTTGCACCTTTGCTCCACGTCCTGCACCGGAGGTACCTGACTTGGCGTCGATGATCAATGTATCCGGATCAATGATTCCCTCTTTTACCAGGGGGTATGCCGTTAAAATAGAACAAGTGGTATAACATCCCGGGTTGGCCACCAGTCGGGTCTTATCCGTAATCTTACCTCGATTGATCTCACAAAGCCCATAAACCGCTTCCTCAATAAACTGAGGGGACTTATGCTCAATTCCATACCACTTCTCGTAAACAGCCACATCCTTGATTCGATAATCCGCTGACAGATCCACGATCTTTACCTTATTTAATATTTCCTCCGTCAGAATCCCTGCCAGGAACCCCTGAGGTGTGGCTGTAAAAATAACATCCACCTGTTCAGCCAATTCTTCAATATTATCGTCCTTGCAGATATTCTCCACAATTTCAAACATATTTCTGTACACCTGATAATACTTCTTATCTATATAGCTCCTGGAACCAAACCACTTGATCTCCACGTCCTTATGATTCATTAAAATACGCACCAGCTCACCGCCTGCATAACCTGTCGCTCCGATAATTCCTGCTTTTATCATTTTTTACCACTCCTGCCTCTATAATTTTATTCCAATTTTCTTCTTAATAATATAACTCTTCTTGATAGAATACCACTTTTTGCATAAATGTCCACTACTTTTTTTCATTTTATGCAAGTTTATGCATTTTTATGCATTTTTCATCATTTTATACAATATTTTTGTATTTTTATTTAATTTTTATACACTATTTTCACTTGCAATCCTCCACAAAATGTTGTATAGTGAAAAAAGATTCTTAAGTAGAACCGAAATCAAAGAAAAGCGAAAGGCTGAGGTTATTATATTATGAAAGAAAAAGTTATTTTAGCGTATTCAGGTGGTCTTGATACTACCGCCATTATTCCATGGTTAAAGGAAAATTTTGATTACGAAGTTATCTGCGTATGTATCGACTGCGGACAGGCTGAAGAATTGGACGGACTGGAAGAAAGAGCTAAGTTCTGCGGTGCCGAAAAATTATACATACTGAATGTAATCGATGAATTCTGCGAAGAATACATCATGCCCTGTGTACAGGCTAATGCAATCTATGAAAACAAGTATTTATTAGGAACTTCCATGGCTCGTCCTCTGATCGCAAAGAAGCTGGTTGAGATCGCACGCAAGGAAGACGCTGTTGCAATCTGCCACGGTGCTACCGGTAAGGGCAACGACCAGATCCGTTTCGAGCTTGGTATCAAGGCTCTTGCTCCGGACATCAAGATCATCGCTGCATGGAGAAATGAAAAGTGGACCATGGACAGCCGTGAATCTGAAATCGAATACTGCAAGGCACATGGTATCGATCTTCCATTTTCCGCAGATTCTTCTTACAGCCGCGACCGCAACATCTGGCACATCAGCCATGAAGGTCTGGAACTGGAAGATCCTGCAGTAGAACCAAACTACTCACATTTACTGGTTCTGAGCAACACTCCTGAAAATGCTCCTGATGAAGGCGAATATGTAACCATGACCTTCGAAAAGGGTATCCCTACTTCCGTAAACGGCAAGGAAATGAAGGTTGCAGATGTAATTCACACCTTAAACGAGTTGGGTGCTAAACATGGTATCGGTATCATCGATATCGTTGAAAACCGCGTTGTTGGTATGAAATCACGTGGTGTATATGAAACTCCCGGCGGAACCATCCTGATGGAAGCACATCAGCAGTTAGAAGAATTGATTCTTGACCGTGACACCTATACATTAAAGAAAGAAATGGGCAACAAGCTGGCTGATGTTGTATACGAAGGCAAGTGGTTCACTCCTAAGCGTGAAGCTATTCAGGCATTTATCGAAAAGACTCAGGAATGTGTAACCGGTGAAGTAAAGTTCAAGCTTTACAAGGGCAATATTATTAAGGCCGGAACCACCTCTCCATATTCATTGTACAACGAAAAGATCGCATCCTTCACCACAGGTGATTTATACGATCATCACGACGCAGAAGGCTTCATCAATTTATTCGGTCTTAGCTGCAAGGTACGTGCAATGAAGATGCAGGAAGCTGAGAATAATAAATAATGACTATCGGCAAAACTGTTTTACTTATCTTCATTATTTATTGCCTGATCATCAACCTGATCGGTCTGATCATCATGGGCGTGGATAAGCGTAAAGCCATCAAAGGAGCATACCGCATCCCGGAAGCCAATCTGTTTTGCGTGGCACTGCTTGGCGGTGCACTGGGAACCACCCTTGGCATGTACTTCTTCCGCCACAAGACCAAGCACTGGTATTTCGTAGTGGGCATGCCGCTGATCCTTTTTGTACAGCTTGCATTGATCATTTGGATCGGGGTACAGATCCTTCATTAAAAATTTTAAAAGCATTCCTGAATTTTTCAAGGAATGCTTTTCTTTTTTATAATTTCGTGTATACTGTTATTAGTACTTTGAAAGGAATGAAAGATTATGTTCATTGTTTTAGGCGGAGGCCTTTTAATCATTATTATTGCTGTTATCGTAGCTGTTGTATCTTCCGTTGTGTCCGCTGTTGCTGCTGACCAGGATGTGGAAGATTAAATTCTGTCATTTCCCGTACTTTTCAGGAGAACCCTATGCTGGCACTTCAGATCACATCCATGAAAGCATTTATGCACCATCTTCTGGTGGCAGATACCTTTGAGAACTTCCTGCTTGCGGAAGCCACCGTATCCACAGCCAACACCTACCAGATCGATGGTCATATCAATAAAGATTTTTATACACAAGAGGAACTGTCCGACCCTGCCTGCTGCCCCTATGACTTTGCGCAGTGGAAGGATATTAAGCCCATGGTTTTTGGTCTGATCAAGGGCAAAAAGACGCCTTTATTCTTCAAGCTGGTACTGCACCTGAACCCGGTCAATACTGGCAAGCTTTTGGCTGCCGGAAAATGCAGCATCCCTCCGGAACAGGTAAAGGCTGTGGTTCTTACCATCAAATACGATGGCTCCCAGACCATTCTTACTACCGGCAGTGCCTTCAATACCTTCGTCATGAGCAAGGAACCGGATGAAATCTGGGATCAGGCTTTGATGCAGTTTTTGTCCCGGAAGGAGATACCATTTGAGAGGCTGTAGATGGAAGTCTTGGAATTCAACCGTAAAGTGACGTCTCTTTACCTCTCTTTCCTACCTCAACTCTCTTACCACCCTGCAGGGCACTCCTCCGGCCAATACATTTGCCGGAATATCCTTGGTCACAATGCTCCCTGCTGCAATCACCGTATTATCCCCTATGGTTACGCCGGACATGATCTTGACTCCGCCGCCGATCCACACATTATTTCCCACATGGATCGGCTGTGCATATTCCAGGCCGGCATTTCTCTGCTCCACATCCAAGGGATGTCCTGCGGCATAAATGCCGCAGTCCGGTCCGATCAACACATTATCACCAAAGGTAACCTGATTGCCCGCCAGGATCACGAAGTTATAATTGGAATAAAAATTCTCTCCGATGCTGACTCTGTCCCAGAAATCGCAGCGAAACGGCTGCTCGATTAGAAATTTCTGTCCGGTCTTGGCGAAATGCTCCCGTATCATCCGCTCCCTTTCCTCGCTCTGAGATGGACGGAGCTGATTGTAATCATAGGACAATTCCTGACTTTCAAGCCTTCCTTTCACGATCTCCTGATCACTATTGGCATCATACAATAAGCCTGCTTCTGCCTTTTCTCTTTCAGTCATTTTCTCCTCACTTCCTGCCAAAAGGACTGGTCAATTTAGACCAGTCCCTTTGCAACGATAATCTTATCTGTCCGCTCTGCATCCAGCCAACCGGCTTCTATATCAAAGGCAAGGGTTGCTCTTCCATCCAGCACTTTGATCTGTCCGTTTCTCTTGGCATTCTGATAACCGAAATGCTCTGCGGTGGCAGGAAGCACCATGCCGCAGGAATCCTCATCACCGGTGCGGGACATCCAGCGGATTCCATAGGGAAGAATATCTGCCGGGTGACTGACATAGCAGGCACCATCTTCCGCTTTCTGCAAGGTATAGGCCCTGCCCTCTTCATCACCCTCATACATTACAGTAAAACATATTTCCGGATTGTATATCTGCCCGGAAGCACCAATTCTGTGATGTTTTGCAGGCTCCTTTTCCAACAGTTCCATATATGCACGCAATTCCTCTGCCTGTTCCTCCGACAGGTTCGGGCTGATGATCTTATGCACCTTAATATGCTCACTGTCATATTTCGCACTATACATCAACTGTGCACCATCCATAGGCCGGAAATTAATATGGCACAGATACATATATTCCATAGGATTCAGACGACGATTCTCCAGTTCTACATGGATCTTTAATACCGTATCATCTTTATACAGCCTGCATTCCGGCCGGAAAGTATAATTCCGTGTAAAGGAAATATCATAATCCAGACTTCCACCCACTGCAATATAATCTTCCCCACACTCAATATATGCCTTTTGGTACACTGCATTGGGGATCTCCCCATGCTGCACATGATTGTCATCCTTCTGGGGCACCCCAAAGGCTGCGATTCCACAATGAAGCAAGAAACCGCCGTAGGTCTTTAAGTATTCCAGTGTTGGAACCGGCTCCTCAAACTTGGTCTTCATGGTCAGCTCATGTCCCAGAAATCCGGCCCGCCAGATCTGCTGCCCCTGGAAAGGGAGAATGATAAAATATCCCTTGCTGTTTTCCACCCTTACAGCTTCTACTCCTGTAGAGTATCGAAAGGCTGTGGCCTTCATCGATCCGTTTTCCAGCAAAAGAAATTCCTTTTCACTAAAAAATTCCTTCTTCAAATGCATTCTCATGGCCATCTTCACTCGCTTTCTCAAAAACAATCCTTACACGATTCGTCTCTCCAGGGCTTCCAGTGAGAGTCTCACCATTTCATTTCCCAGTTCTACATTTGCCTCTGCGGAGCTCTTGGTAAACCAGTGTTCAATATCTCCCAGTCTTTCCAGTTTTACCGCATCCGGATAAAGAGCCATCAGGATAGAGCATTCATACTTGCCCGCATGGTCATAACCGGTTGCATTCTGGGCTTCCTTACTCATGGCCGGGATCACCTTGATCCAGCTAAAGGGATCATCAGCCTGACCAAGATTTTCATAGTAGGTATTGTAGCTTTCACTGCCCCACCAGCCCTGACCTTTTGTTCTTTCCAGATAAGTCATGGTAGCCCGTTTTGCTGCCTTCATATAACACAAGGTCATGGGCATCAGGTTCTCCTGTTCAAACTGATGATGGATCACCACATAAATATTGCGAAGTCCTGCGGAAAGCATGCTCATAAATACATAATACACATATTCCTCAAATGCATTTTCTTCCACATGCACGGTACCGCTTGTGGCATCACCAACCGCATAGCTAGATGGGCTGTAGCTGATGGTGGGAGCAATAATAATGTCCTTCTTCTCAGCCAGCTTCTTTACCAGCCCCTCTGCCACCAGAGTATCACATCCATAAGAACATTGCGGACCGTGGTATTCCACGGTTCCGCCTACGATGACTACAGGTGTGTTATTTTTCTTTGCATCTGCGATTTCCCTTGGGAAACACATATCTAAATACATAATTTCAAACCTGCCTTTCTGCAGTTTTATTCTGCATATCCAAGTGTTGTATAATAAGCCAGATTTATCTGTCTGTTATCCAGTCTGCCATATTGTACCACGATATTACCACCTGAAGCAAGTTTCATGGCATACTGGGTTTCAAAAGGCACCACAAATCCGCACATATCCTCCACATTGTTCATGCGGAAGCACCGTACCTTCTTTGCTCCTACCGTCCACTGGATTCCTTCATAGCAGTCCTGATCTGCAAAATAAAGGGTAACATCAATTTTTACATCAAAATCATTATCATTCACAATGATCACGGATTCATGTCCCTTCAGTACGCCTTCTCCTTCTTCCGGCAGTTCACAGTCCGGGATGATCCACTGTTTCTTTCCTAATCCTTCACTACACATCTAATTCAATGATTCCTTTCTTCAGATAATCTGTCATTGACTTGCAGCCATCCTTGGTAACGGCAATACCCTTCTCCCATCTGCAGCCAAAAGTAGGTCCGGAAATAAAGGTATCTACCTGGAAGGTCATATTTTCTTCCAGAGGATAATCACTGATGGTTTCCATCCATGGAGCTTCTACTTCGATCATACCGGTACCGTGGCATGGTCCGTATACGAAATTATTCTTAAAGCCGTTCTCTTCATACAGCTTGTAGAAATCCTTCGCAATATCGCTCGCCATAACACCTGCTTTGATACGATTGGTGGTCCAGTCATGTGCTTCCAGACAGAATTCCACCAGTCTGCGGCGTTCACCTTCCAGCTTGCCCATCACTACAGGCAGACCGATTGCAGGTGAGTAACCATCAATTTTAGCAGAAAGATTCAACTGTACGATATCGCCCTTGCCGATCTTACGATAGCTGGAACGGCTGATAGCATGACGTGTGGAAGCTTCACTGAAAACATACATAGGCAGACCTTCGTATTCTGCACCGTTTTCGTAGATTACTCTCTGTGCAATACCAACCATCTCAAGCTCTGTCACACCGGGCTTAAGGTTCTTGATCACTTCGTCGGTTGCAAGCTCGATGATACGGAAGCCTTCCTGGATACATGCAAGCTCGTTGATACTCTTGATCTTTCTTAAAGTTACCATGATATCATTGCACTTTACGATCTCAGCCTTCGGGAAGCTGTCCTTTAAGCCTTCATAAATCGGAAGGGTACACTCTACATAGCTGCCCAGACCAATCTTAATATGATCGCCGGTTACACCGATGCTCTTAAATACATCTGCAAAGGTGTCTGCATGAAGTTCAGGATAAGCCGGGTCTGCAGACTCTCTGAATTCCTTCAACACAAACTGCTTTTCAATCTTACCGAAGTCCTTTGCAAAGATTGCAGATTCAGGACCAACCAAAAGTGCT
>JAZUCP010000222.1:0-2216 GCA_045639165.1 Acetatifactor sp.
GTGGCATTGGTTGTCAATTATTTTCTTCCCAGGGAGCGTCTGGTAAGATGGTTGGCTCCGTTTCGGAAGGATCAGAAACCGGAATAACAACAAAAAAGTTGGAGAGTTTTTCTCCAACTTTTTTTAAAATTTAATCCATCCCCATATGGTGCAAATATATTCTCCCAGAAAGAACATACCTCTCAGCCATACCAGTCCGCCTAAACATAACATCATTCCTGCATATTTCCTGCTCTTCTCACCGATTTTCTTCATCATGCTCATGATAACACATATGAGAAGAATCATGGTTCCAAAAGTTGCTCTGTCCGGATAATGAGGTGACAGAACCATAGCTCCCCAGGACAGCACACCTCCCAACAGCAGAAGGATATTCCGATAACCAATTTCAATATCCAGAATGCCCTTACCAATGATCAGCACTGCCACCAGTAATGCAATTGCCGGAAAAAGGAATTCCAACGCCGCCTTACTCTCTGCATAGCATCTTAAGAAAAGGTTCCACAGGGCACTGTACTCATTTGCAGCTTCTTCACTTCTTACAAAATTCCCCGGTGCGATCACTACCAGTATACTGCCCAGCAAAGCGGATATATTACCCAGCGCCATCCAGGTATATACCTTCTTTTTCTGAAAGAATCGGGTCAAAATTACGATTGTGCTCAGAATCCATACCGTAGGGCCCATGTTTTCATTGCTCCAGCCGGAAATAATTCCCAAGGGAATGATCCATATGGAGATTCCCCAAAGCCGATTGTCCGGGTCTTCTCTTAGGTAACAATATAAAAAGAACAATAGAAAACTTGTGATATATAAATAATTAGCTGCACCTGCCTGCCAGAACATGCTCATCATCCAATTTGCATTCATCCCCAGCATCATGCCCAGTCCGCAAAAAATACCGGCCAGCTTCCATGACTTTTGCCATACGCCGGATAAACAACACATCATATAGGCCAGCAAAAGCCCTGCCAAAGTGTTTAATACATCCACTATCCCCGCATCCAATTGCAGAAGCATCTGCAAGAGTCCATGTGTCATGGATCTTCCGCCCCAGTAATTATAATGCCAGATCTGGGAGTCAATAATATCCTTAAAAGAGGTAATGGGTATCCCCGAGGGTTCAAAGCTTATAATCTTGTCTGCATACCATATATCATCCATCATAAAAGGGATTGCATCATTCACAAGCCACATCAGTACCAGCGTGACAGTCACCGCAAGACCCAGGCTCCAATATATCAATTGTTTTGTTTTTTCTTTCAAAAAATCTTTCATTTGAACTCTCCATTTTCGAGCGAAATATTCTATTTTATTTTCGCCCATATTCTCTTTTCAGTCAATCTTTTTTAATCTTTTTTACAAATTTTACTTTGTAACTTCTATAAAATAGTATATACTGTATAGTAACGTATTACATTACGAAAGGGATAACACTTATGGAGAAAATTGCAAGCTTTACCATAGATCATATTAAATTACAGCCGGGCGTTTATGTTTCCAGAAAGGATCATATCGGAGCGGAGATCATTACGACCTTTGATCTGCGTATGACCAGCCCTAACGAGGAACCGGTGATGAATACTGCTGAAATGCATACCATCGAGCATCTGGCTGCTACCTTTTTGAGAAATCATCCTACCTATAAGGACAAAACTATCTACTTTGGACCAATGGGCTGCCGCACCGGATTCTATCTGCTGCTGGCAGGGGATCTGAGTTCCCCACAGATCATTCCTCTTTTGGTGGAAATGTTTGAGTTTATCCGGGATTATCAGGATGTGGTTCCGGGTGCTTCCGCAAAAGACTGCGGCAATTATCTGGACATGAATCTAACCATGGCCAATTATCTGGCCAAAAAATATCTGGAAAATGTATTATATGGCATAAATCAGGATCGACTGGTTTATCCGGAATAGAGGAGAATTTTCATGAATAAAATCGGAATTATCGGCGCCATGGAACTGGAAGTGGAAACTCTGAAAAAAGCCATGGCCGTATCAAATACCCTGACCAGGGCAGGAATGGAATTTTATGAAGGCACCTTAAATGATACCTTGGTTGTAATTGTTCGAAGTGGTGTGGGAAAAGTAAATGCCGCTATGTGTGTGCAGATTCTTGCAGATATTTTTCAGGTAACACATATTATTAACACGGGTGTAGCCGGATCTTTGAATGCCGCATTAAATATTGGCGATATTGTAATTTCCAAAGAT
>JAZUCP010000223.1:0-1568 GCA_045639165.1 Acetatifactor sp.
CATCAAGGTTAGCAGCAGAGAACTGTACACCGGTAGATGCGGCAGAACTGAATCTGATCCTGGCACGGCTGGAGGCAGAAGAGGATGAGCGTATCCGCGCCAATCTGGATCGCGATCTGCATATCAAAATCGGTAAGATGGCAGGAAACCCTATGATTTTCAATGTTATGTGTGCTTCCACTCAGTTAACGGAAAATGTGATAAGTGGCATACGGGCTTATATTATGCAGAAGAATCACTCTGTTCAGGAGGTTGATGAGCAGCATAAGCGGCTTGTGCAGGCGATTGTAAATCATCAAGTTACAGAACCGGAGACCTGTATGCAGGAGCATATGAGAACTGTTGAGAAGTATATCATGGAGATGATGCAATAAAGGAAAGGAGATAAAAAATGGATTACGCAAAGGAATCATTAAGATTACATAAGGAATGGGGAGGAAAAGTTGAAGTTGTCAGTCGTGTACCGGTGGCTTCAAAGGAGGACTTATCTCTTGCTTATACTCCAGGTGTGGCACAGCCATGTCTTGAAATTCAGAAAGATGTAAATAAAAGCTACGAACTGACCAGAAGACATAATATGTGTGCGGTTGTTACAGATGGCACAGCTGTATTGGGACTGGGAGATATCGGTGCGGAAGCAGGTATGGCTGTTATGGAAGGTAAATGTGTTTTATTCAAGGCCTTTGGAGACGTGGACGCATTTCCTTTATGTATTAAATCAAAAGACGTGGATGAGATTGTAAATACCATATATCTTTTGTCCGGATCTTTCGGCGGAGTAAATTTGGAGGATATTTCTGCACCGAGATGCTTTGAGATCGAACGTAAATTAAAAGAAAAATGTGATATTCCCATTTTCCACGATGACCAGCATGGTACAGCGATCATTACACTGGCAGGACTTCTGAATGCTTTGAAGGTAGTTGGAAAGAAGAAAGAAGAAGTAAAGATCGTTACTTGTGGAGCCGGCGCAGCAGCCATTTCTATCGTAAAACTGCTTTTGTCTGCAGGATTTGAAAATATCATTATGTGTGACCGTTCCGGAGCTATTTACGAGGGCCGTGAAAAGGGTATGAACTGGATGAAAGAAGAAATGGCAAAAGTAACCAATTTAGAGAAGAAACAGGGTACTTTGGCAGATATGTTGGTTGGTGCAGATGTATTTATCGGTGTTTCCGCACCCGGACAGGTAACGACTGAGATGGTGAAAACCATGAATCAGGATGCGATTGTTTTTGCCTGTGCAAACCCTACGCCTGAAATTTTCCCGGATGAGGCAAAAGCGGGTGGTGCAAAGGTTGTATCAACAGGAAGAAGTGATTTCCCGAATCAGATCAACAATGTATTGGCATTCCCGGGCGTATTCCGCGGAACTTTTGATGTCCGTGCAAGTGATATCAATGAAGAAATGAAAATGGCAGCAGCAAATGCGTTGGCAGAATTAATCTCAGATGAGGAGCTGAATGCAGATTATATCATACCGAAGGCATTCGATCCGAGAGTCGGTGCAGCAGTTGCCAAGGCAGTTGCAGATGCAGCAAGAAAGAGTGGAGTGGCAAGAATTTAAT